>NZ_JAIWNX010000271.1 GCF_020217185.1 Asticcacaulis sp. | reverse complement strand
TAGGTAAAGGCCCTTCGGGCAAGGCAGCTTCAACAGCCCCTGTTCGTGCTTTTGGCTACGCCGAACTTCGTTTCGTGTTTTTCGTGGCCAATCTTCTCTACGCACCCTGTGCGTCCAATGGGGATTTACGCTTAGAGTAAACAGGTGTTAACGCCCCGCTAAGACAGAGGCGGTAAAAATCGCCGCACTACCGGTACAGGGCCCCATGAGCGACACCACTCCCATCACGGCGCGCGTCGAAATCGTCAACGACAAGGGGCTGCACGCCCGCGCCTCTGCCAAGTTCGTCAAGACCGCGGCACAGTTCGACGCACAGATTTACGTGCTCAAAGACGAGTCGCGCGTCGATGCGCAGTCGATCATGGGCCTGCTGATGCTGGCGGCGTCCAAGGGCACCTTTATCGACATCGAGGCCGAGGGCGAACAGGCGCAGGCCGCCGTCGAGGCGCTGGTGGCGCTGGTGTCCGACCGCTTCGGGGAAGAGTCCTGACATGAAACGCCTCGCCCTCCTCCTCACCTGTGCGCTGTTGAGCAGCGCCGCCCATGCCGAGCCGCCCGATGGCGAAGGCGCGTCGGGACCGGTGGGGGAAGAGGGCGCGCCAAGGCCCAAGCCCAAGCCACGCCCCAAGCCGAAACCCAAGCCCAAGGCCGTCGCGCCTGCGCCCAAGCTGCCGGAGGGGCCGATCCCCTATGCGCAGTTACAGGGGGCACCGGTCGCCAAAACCGACGCCCATCCTGCGCCTGTGGCCATGCCGGTCGCGCCGATGACGCACGCCGTGCCGCCTGCGCCGCCCCCACCGCCGGTGATCGCGGTGGCCCCGGTGCCTGAGCCCGCCGAGCCGCCTGAGGCCCTGATGCTGAGCCCCAGCGTCACCCACGATCTAAGGTGCGAAACCCAGGTCGTCGGCCCCAAGGGGCTGATCTCCAAAGGGCAATTCTATCTGGAAGTGGCGCTGTCTGACGTTTTTCCGGAAAATACGGCGCGCTTCAAAATGGTGATGGCCGACCCGCGCCATCAGAGCCTGCTGAAGGACACGGCCTGCGAAACGCTCGATTGCCGCGTGACGATCAGCGCCAACTATTACGATCTCTATAATGCGCGCACCAAACGCGGTGCGCAGTTGCGCGTGACGCTGGATCGTCATACGGGGGCCTATCTGGCGCGACGCACTGACGGCAAGCTGCCGCTGGGGGGCTCGACCCTGATCAAGGAAGGGCCGGGTGAATACGAAGAAGGCTATTGCACGCTCCAGAAGCGGCCGGAAAAGCTATTCTAATCTCTATGGTAGGGTGATCCGCCGAGGATCGTCGTCGCCCGGTACATCTGCTCGGCCAGCATCAGCCGCACCAGCGCGTGTGGCCAGGTCTGCGGCCCGAAGGCCAGCGAAAAGCGCGCCGATTTGACCAGTTCGGCATCGAGCCCGTCCGCCCCGCCGATCAGAAAGGCCAGCTTGCGCTCACCGGAATCTTTCAGCTTATCGACGCGCTGAGCAATCTGACGCGAGGTCAGAAGCTCGCCGCGTTCGTCGCAGGTGATCAGGCACACGCCGTCGCCCAGGGCCGCACGAATGGCCTCGGCTTCCCGCGCCTTGTTGAGCGCGGAGTCCTGAGACTTGGCGGTCTTTTTCGGCTCGATCTCCAGCAGTTCCACCGGACCCAGCCCCAGCGGGCGTCCGCTCAGGGTGGCGCGGCTGAGATAGTCGCGCGTCAGGGTATTTTCCGGGGTGTTGCCGAGCTTGCCGACGGCGGCGAGGATAAGTTTCATAGAGCGCTAAAATGAAAAGGGAGCCGCGAGGCCCCCAAAATCGCAGATAGTCGAAACCCTCCCCAGCAAGCTGGGGAGGTGTAAGACAATTAGTGGCTATCGACCGTGTGGTTCGACGACACCGACCAGATCTTTTCGATATTGTAGAAGCTGCGCACTTCCGGACGGAACAGGTGGACCACCACGTCGCCGGCATCGAGCAGCACCCAGTCGCAGGCCGGCAGACCTTCGACGCGCGCCTTGCCAAAGCCCGCGTCTTTCAGCGCGCGCATCACGTGATCGGCCAGAGCGCCGACGTGGCGGTGCGAACGGCCCGAAGCGATGATCAGGGTGTCGGCCACCGAGCTTTTGCCGCGCAGGTCGATGCACACGATGTCCTGCGCCTTATCATCATCCAGCTTGTTCAGGATGAGGGTTTCGAGCGAGGTTTCCTCGAAATCGGCGGTACTTTGGTCGATGTCCGCCGGGGGGGCGGCGGGTTCCGAATGCGCGTCTTGCGCAAGCTGACGAGACAGGGTTTTACTCCATATGTGGATAAGTTGGCCTCACCCTAGCACAGACAGGGGCCAAGGTCACGGTTAGTAATGCAGCCACCTTCAATTTTATAATGAAGGCGGGGTTTCCCCCTCGGCGGCCTTCTTTCGCTGAGCGCGCAGGGCCGTCGAAGAGATGTTGTGCAGTGGCCCTTTGAGATAGGCCCAGGCCGGGGCCGGAAGCCCGCTGAGGATGCGGCCTTCGCGCTCCTTGCGCCGGTAGTGGGCAAAGCGGCGGGCCGTGGGCGACAGCCGACTTTTCATCAGGACGCCGGGGCGCGAGACGATGGCAATGGGGATCATGCGGGCGATCTGCACCCAGCCGCGCCAGCGGTGGAAGCTGGCCAGCGAATCCCCGCCCATGATCCACACGAACTGTACCCCCGGATAGCGGGCCTTCAAAGCGCGCAGGGTATCGAGCGTATAGATGGCGCTGATGCGGGTTTCAAAATCCGAGATAATGTCCTTGGGTCCGACAAAGGGGCGGATGGCGGCGATGCGTTCGCTCAGAGGAGCCGTATCGCGCTTCGATTTCAACGGGTTCTGCGGCGAGACGAGCCAGATGATGCGATCGAGCCCCAGACGCATCCGCGCCGTTTCGGCCACATGGGCGTGGCCTTCGTGCGCCGGATTGAACGACCCGCCGAACAGGCCGATCTTCATGCCGCGTTCGAGATGGAATCCCGGCCGCAAGGCACCGTGGCTCAGCGTATGAAATATGGGAGCAGGACCGGCGAACCACATCAGCGTGCGCCCCCTCCGTCACGGACGCCACGCTGACGCGCGCGCCGCGACACCTCCCCCGCTGACGCAGGGGAGGAGGCAGGGAAGCTGATCGCTAAGACACCCCACAGCACCCCTTATCTATCCCACGGATCGTAGGTGGAAGGGGCAGGCGAGTCGCCGGCCTTTTCGGCCTTCTCGCCTTCGACGATTTTGGCATGGGCAGCAAACAACAGGTCGCGCACGCCTTCGCCGGTGACGCCGGAAATGAGGTAGGGCGTCTGGCCCGACGCTTTCTTCAGTTTCTTGGTGAGGTCCTTGCGCGCCTCGGCATCGAGCGAGTCCACCTTGTTGATGGCGACGATTTCCGGGCGCCTGGCCAGGTCTTCGGCATAGGCGGCCAGCTCGTTACGGATGACCTTATAGGCCTTGACCGGGTCTTCCTGCGTGCCATCGACCAGATGGATAAGCACCTTGGTGCGCTCAACATGGCCCAGAAAGCGCGTGCCGAGCCCGGCCCCTTCCGAAGCGCCTTCGATCAGGCCGGGAATGTCGGCAATCACGAAACGCTGTTCGGCCCCCAGATCAATGACGCCCAGATTGGGGGTCAGGGTGGTGAAGGGATAGTCGGCGATCTTGGGGCGCGCAGCGGAAGACGCCGCGAGGAAGGTCGATTTCCCGGCATTGGGCAGGCCCAGAAGACCGGCATCGGCGATCAGTTTCAGCCGCAGCCATATCCACTTTTCTTCGCCGTCCTGACCGGGCAGGGCGAAGTCGGGGGCCTGATTGACCGGGCCTTTGAAGCGCGTATTGCCCCAGCCGCCATTGCCGCCTTTGAGCAGCATGACCTTTTGCCCCGGCGTGTCGAGGTCGACGATCAGGGTTTCGTGATCTTCCTCAAACACCTGAGTGCCGACCGGCACGCGCAGCACGAGGTCTTCAGCATTGGCGCCGTGCATCTGACGGCCCATGCCGTGCGTGCCGGTGCTGGCCTTGAAATGCTGCTGATAGCGATAGTCGATCAGGGTGTTCAGCCCTTCGACCGCCTCAACCCACACCGAACCGCCCTTGCCGCCGTCACCGCCGTCCGGCCCGCCGTTCGGGATGAACTTTTCACGGCGGAACGACACGGAACCCGCGCCGCCATTGCCGGAGCGGATGAAGATTTTACATTGATCCAGAAATTTCATGAGGGGGGTATCAGGGGCGAGAGGTGATCAAAAAGCGAGGCGGCTACCGCCGGGGAGCGGAAGCCGCCTTTGTGAACCAAGTTGAAGGGAAGATCAAATTTTTGCGAAAGGCCTTATGCTCAATTTGATCATTAAAGCAGCCGGATCATGTGCAATGCCTCGTGCATGCCCTGACGGGCCAGCGAGGTTTCCGCCGTGCGGCGGCCGGTGTACAGGAAACCCGCCCGCGCCAGCATCCGCGCCGAGGCCGCATTGTCGGCAAAGTGCGCCGCGTGCAGCACCCGGTGACCGCCAAAGCGTTCGGCGTAGCCGATCAAGCCTTCGAGCGCTTCGACACCGAAGCCCTGCCCCTGATGTTCGGGGGCAATGCAGATGCCGACGGACGGGCCGAACTGATGCAGGCCTGACGCCTGACCGCAGGTCGTGCGCTCCAGACCCACCACCCCGATCAGGGTTTCGTCGGCGTCACGGATGCCAAACACCGGCAGACGCGGCGAGGAATTGTGCCGCGCCTTTTCGACATAGGCCCGCGCATCGGCGTCGCTGAACGGATGGGCGATGGCGTGGGTCATGCGCGCCACCGACTGATGGCCAAAGATCGCCTTTACATCGTCCACATCATCCAGGCACAGCGGGCTGAGATAAAGGCGCTTGGTCTGCACGGCGTAACCGCTGCGGCCGGCGCGCAGGTCTTCGCGCTTGAGGCCTGCCACAGCCGGATGAGAGCCAGTGAATCCATGGGCTTCGGGTGTTCTGATGATCATGATGATACCCCGTTCCTTTAAAGATAAAGACGAAGGACGGCTTCCGCTTTCGGGAAACACGCCGGCGTGCGATGGGTCCGACAGTCTTCAGACCCAGTTTAGGATGTCGGGAGGTTTCGGTTTTTATGTGGTCCTAAGGTGACACAGACCGCATAAAATTTCCGCCGCCCGTGCCCCTGCGAAAATAAGCTTTTCGCAAATGCCTGTGACGCCGAGACCTCTAGCAAGGCCACTGCGCCCCAGATGGGGCCTGACGAACGGGGAACAAGAGAAGGGGTCTCTTTTTCGTGGTCGCAAGCGGGGCCCGAAAAACCGGTATCCCCTTTTTCGACGCTTGCTCCAAAAGAAAAGGGAGCCCGGAAACTGATCCGGACTCCCCGTTCAAAGGCCATGTCCAGATCGGCTTAGTGACTAAGCGCGACCTGAAGCATCTGTATCAGGTCGCTTATTCGGCGGCTTCGGCGAGCGGCACGATCGACACGTAACAACGGTTGTCACGCTTGGTGGTGAACTTCACATTGCCGTTCGCGGTGGCGAACAGGGTGTGGTCGCGGCCAAGGCCGACATTGTCACCGGGGAAGAACTTGGTGCCGCGCTGACGGACGATGATGTTGCCCGCGAGGACGCTTTCACCGCCAAAACGCTTTACGCCAAGGCGCTTCGATTCTGAATCGCGGCCGTTACGCGACGAGCCGCCGGACTTTTTGTGAGCCATTGTTGAACTCCTCTAAACGGTTGCGATTACGCTTCTTCGGAAGAGGCTTCGGCAGCCTTCTTCTTCGGAGCGGCTTTCTTCTTGGGGGCCGGAGCCTCTTCAGCCACCGGCGCTTCCACGACCGGAGCCTCAACGGCTTCAGCCAGAGCCTTCGGGGCCAGACCGCGCGCGCGGGCGTCCAGCTCAGCCTTGGTCACCAGCGAGACGGTGCCTTCCCAGGCGGCCGACTTGCCCGCGCCATTCAGCGCGGTGATGCGGATGACCGATTCCGGCTGACGGTGGCCGGTGGTGCGGCGATAGCCCTGACGGCGGATCTTCTTGAAGATCTTCACCTTCTTGCCCTTGCGGGTTTCGATCAGCGTGCCTTCGACCACAGCGCCTTCAACGAGCGGCGCGCCAACCACGGCACCGGCTTCGTCACCGACGAGGAGCACTTCTTCGAAACGGATGGCAGCGCCAGCGTCGCCTTCCAGCTTTTCAACGACGAGCAGATCGCCCGCCGCAACGCGGTACTGCTTACCGCCGGTCTTGATTACCGCATACATCGGTTTAGCCTCTAAGCTTTAGTGACTGGCAAACCCGACCGGTATAAAAACCAATGGTTCGCGCAAAATTTCAGGTTTTCCGCAGGGCAGGACCCTCGGAAGAGAGGGGCGCTTTATATAGTTTTTGCTCAGTGAGTCAACGCCTGTTTATGCCCGTGTCGCAGGAATCTGACACCCGGTCCGCGCGAGGCTTGATTTCCCCCGGCAAAAGCCTACTTAAGCCTCAAATTATATAGCCCCCTATATAGATTGTCAGGTAATCACTATGGCCGATACCGCCGCTTCCGTCGCCAAAACGCCCGTTACCGTCCTCACCGGCTATCTGGGGGCCGGTAAGACGACGCTTCTGAACCGCATCCTGTCCGAAAACCACGGACAGAAATACGCGGTCATCGTCAATGAGTTCGGCGAAATCGGCATCGACAACGACCTGATCGTCGGGGCCGACGAAGAAGTGTTCGAAATGAACAATGGCTGCGTCTGCTGCACGGTGCGTGGCGATCTGATCCGCATTCTGTCCGGCCTGATGAAGCGTAAAGGCCGCTTTGACGCCATTATCGTCGAAACCACGGGCCTGGCCGATCCCGGCCCGGTGGCCCAGACCTTCTTTGTCGATGAAGAGGTCAAGGCGCGCACCTATCTCGACTCGGTGACGGCGCTGGTCGATGCCAAACACTTCCGTTCGGCGCTGGAGACCGACCGTGTGGTCAAGGAACAGATCGCCTTTGCCGACCACGTCATCCTCAACAAGACCGATCTGGCGACGCCGGAAGAGCTGAATGAGGTCGAAGCGCGCATCCGTGGCCTCAACCCGCTGGCCACTATTGAGCGCGCCGAACGTTCAGGCGTGGAGATCAAAAGCCTGCTGAACCAGCACCGGTTCGATCTCGACAAGATGGAATCGGTCGCCAATCACCATGAGCATGGCCCCGATTGCGGCGACCATTGCGATCATGACCACGGGCATGATCACCACCATCATGGCCATGATCACGGGCACCACCACCACGGCCATAACCCGGCGCATGGTGAGCCCGGTCACGTGCACGACGAACACTGCGGCCACGACCATCATGACCATGACCACTCTCATCACGCGCACGGCCATCTGAACCCCATCCACGATAATGAAATCCGCTCGGTCTCCCTGTCGTCGGAAGCGCCGGTCGATGGGGTGAAGTTCACCCGCTGGCTCGATAAGCTGCTGGCCGAAAAGGGGCAGGACATCCTGCGCGCCAAGGGCATCCTCAGCATCAAGGGCGAGGAGAAGCGTCTGGTGTTTCAGGCCGTGCACATGATCCTCGAAGGCGAACTGCAACAGCCGTGGAAAGAGGGTGAACACCGTCTGAGCCGCGCCGTGTTTATCGGTCGCCACCTCGATGAGGCCGCCCTGCGCGCCGGTTTTGAGGCGTGTATCGCGCAGTAAGCCAAATTTATACCTACCCAGCTTGCTGGGGAGCCGGGCGGCCGGAGCCGGGGACCGCGCCCGGTAGCGCGTGGTGGTGGGGTATCTTGCGATCTAACGGCAAGCTCTGGCGTTTGCCCCTCCTCCCGTGTAAGCCCCCTCCGTCTTTTGCTTTAGAGCGCATTTCGTTCATTCTGAATCGAACGGCGTTCGGCGTAGCCAAATAAGGCTCTAAATTTTTGTTTGTCGCGTTTTTTCACGCTCAACCGGTATCCACTTGAGCGAAAAACGCTCTAGGCCAAATCCACCTCCCCCGGCAGACCGGAGGGGTATGAGGACCTGATATGCCCTTCGCTTATGAAAAACATTTCGACGAATACGTCGTCGCCGCCCTGTTCGATTCCGCCGATGAGCCCGTCGCGGCGCTCGGTGACGGGCGCGTCGTGTTTCCTGACGCCGATGCCACCTTCGAAGCCCACCCCAATGGCGGCATCTTAAGCGCCGCCATCCACCCGTCGGGCGTTGGTATCGTCACCGGCGGCGATGATGGCCGCGTGGTGTGGACGACGAAGGAATCGGGTCCGGTCGAGCTGTTTGCCGCCAAGGGCGCGTGGTTCGATGCCCTGGCCGTCAGCGACGCGGCGCTGCTGATTGCGGCCGCTGCGGGCAAAAAAGTGCACGTCTATGACGCGCAGAAGAAGACGGCGGTGATCTTTGAGCACACGTCCAGCCTGTCGGACATCACCTTCGATGCCAAGGGGCGTAAGCTCTATGCCGCGACCTATAATGGCGTGGCCGTGTGGTTTTCCCGTATCGCGCAGCAAAAGCCGACCCTGCTCAAATGGGCCGGTTCGCACACCAAAATCGCCATTTCGCCCGACGACAAGTTCGTTATGACCGCCATGCAGGAAAACGCTCTGCACGGCTGGCGCATCAGCGATGCCAAGGATATGCGCATGGGCGGCTATCCGGCCAAGATCAAGTCGATGGGCTTTTTCGCCAAGGGCAAGTTGCTGGCCACCTCCGGGGCCAATGGCGCGGTGGTGTGGCCCTTCCTGAAGGCCAACGGGCCGATGGGCGAAGAAGCGTCGGAAATCAGCGCCGAAGAATCGACCATGGTGTCGGTTGTCGCCGGCGCCCCCGAAGAGACGCTACTGGCGGCCGGGCTCGAAGACGGGCGCGTGTGGCTGGCTGAGCTGCAATCGACCGGGATCGACTGGATTCGCCGCGAAAAGGGTGCGCCCATCACGGCGCTGGCCATCGCCAATGAGGCCAACCGCTTGATCTTTGGCGACGAAGACGGCAACCTGTGGGTATTTGAGGCTTCATAATCCGGTCCGCCTGACGGCGGGACCGATTATGGGTGGGTATCGACAATCCGGACTTGAGGCGGCTCTGCGTCCGGATTGGCATTTTTGAGCCCTAGCTTTGCGAGGGCCGTGGAGTAGCGAACAGTGGCGGGGGTCAAGGCGAAATTCGGCATCGGGCGACTGCTCGTCTTTGTGATCGTCGGCGGCTTTGCCTTCAGCGTGGCGTCGGTCGCCGTGCATCGGTTCCTGCCCGTGCCGATCACCTTTTTGATGGTGCAGCGGATTTTCGAGGGCAAGGGATACCACCACGAATGGGTGCCCGCCTCACGCATATCGGACAATCTCAAGGTGGCGGTGATTGCCGCCGAAGACGCCAAGTTCTGCTCGCACTATGGCTTCGACATGAACGCCATTGAGAAGGCGCAGCGCAACAATGCGCGCGGGCGCAAGGTGCGCGGCGGTTCGACCATCTCTCAGCAGACCGCCAAGAATGCCTTCCTGTGGCCGCAGCGCTCCTATGTACGCAAAGGGATTGAGGCTTACTATACGCTGCTGATCGAGACGATGTGGCCGAAGTCGCGTATCATGGAAGTCTATCTCAACAGCGCCGAATGGGGCCCCGGCATCTATGGGGCGGAGGCCGCTTCGCAATACTGGTTCGGCAAGTCGGCGGACGATCTCACTCAGGCCGAGGCTTCGCGTCTGGCGGCCATCCTGCCCAGCCCGCTGAAATGGAAGGCCGCCAAGTCGGGCAAGTACGTCAAGGGCCGCTCAGGCAAAATCCGCGCCAATGCCGGGGTTGTCCGCCGCAACGGCATCGGGACCTGTGTGCTGGAGTAGGGTAAGGCGTCTGAAAATCAAAGCACCTCCCCTGATTTCAGGGGAGGTGGATTTTGGAGCGACGCGACAAAAGACGGTGGGGTTAACCCGCGCCGCTTTAACCCCACCGTCGTCTCACTATGTTCGCCGACACCTCCCCTGAAATCAGGGGAGGCGCTAAGGTCTCAGGAGTTCTCCCCTGCCCATCACCCTCTATATCGACGCCGATGCCTGTCCGGTGAAGGACGAGACCTATAAGGTCGCCGGGCGTTATGGTTTGCGCACCGTCGTGGTGTCCAACAGCTTTATCCAGATCCCCAAATCGCCCCTGATCGAACGTATGATCGTCGATGCCGGACCGGATATTGCCGACGACTGGATCGCGGATCAGGTGACCGCGCACGATGTGGTCATCACCAACGATATTCCGTTGGCCGGACGGGTGCTGGCTAAACAGGCCTATGCCATCGCCCCCAATGGTCGCCCCTTTACGCCCGATTCCATCGGCGCGGCCCTGTCGCAGCGCGCCCTGATGGAACATATCCGCTCGACCGGTGAAATCACCGGCGGGCCGCCGCCCTTTTCCGCTGCAAACCGTTCGCAGTTTCTGCAAACCCTCGATCAGGTGGTGGTCAAGGCGCGTCGCCTGAAACCGTGAGCGGGGCGCATAGACCACCGGTTTCATTCTTAACCGCTCTTGACGAACACTTAAAACAGGCGTCACCCTCCGTCCGGTTTTTCCTTCAGGAGGGTATGGATGATGCGGCGTCTTCTGGTTTCCGTAGCAGGTCCGGCGCTGGTGGCCGGCGTGGTGTTATCAGGCTGTGCGACGGTGCCCGCCGCGGCCCCGATTGCCGACACCCCCAAAACCGAAGCGCCAAAGGCTCCGGCCCTGACCGAGACTCCCGCCCCGGCCCCCGCCGCCGCGCCGACCGCTGCCGACGCCAAGGCCTATGTCGAAGAGGCGGAACAGAAGCTGGGAGACCTCGGCGAATACGCCGCCCGCGTGGCGTGGGTGCGCGCCACCTACATCACCCACGACACCATGTGGCTGGAATCGAAGGCCAATGCGCAACTGACCGAAGAGGGCGTCAAATATGCCATGGGGGCCGCGAAGTTCAACGACGTGGCCGTCGATGACGTCACGCGGCGCAAGCTGAACCTGCTGCGCCTGTCTCTGGTCCTGCCCGCTGCCGACCGTCCGGGGGCCGCCGATGAGATGGCCAAGCTCTCGACCTCGCTCGATTCCACCTACGCTACGGGCAAGTTCAGCTATAAGGGCAAGGTCTATACGCTGGACGACGCCTCGAACGTGATGGCCGAATCCCGCGACCCCGCCCTGCTTCGCGCCATGTTCGAAGGCTGGCGCACCATTTCCGTGCCGATGAAGGGCGACTATACGCGACTGGCCGAACTGGCCAATGAAGGGGCGAAGGGGCTGGGCTTTGCCGACACGGGGGCCCTGTGGCGCTCTGGCTATGACATGCCGCCCGATGCCTTTGCGGCCGATACCGACCGTCTGTGGGGGCAGGTTGAGCCCTTCTACAAGAACCTGCACTGCTATGTGCGCAGCCGCCTCAATGAGAAGTATGGCGACGCGGTGCAGCCGAAGTCCGGCCCCATCCGTGCCGACCTGCTCGGCAATATGTGGGCGCAGGACTGGGCCAACATCTATGACATCGTGGCCCCCAAGGGCATGAAGGGCTCCTCCTATTCGCTGGACAGGCTGCTGGTGCAAAAGAAGTACACGCCGGAAAAGATGGTCAAGACCGGCGAAGGCTTCTACACCTCGATCGGCCTGCCGCCCCTGCCCCAGACCTTCTGGGAGCGCTCGCAGATCACCCGTCCGAAAGACCGCGAAGTCGTCTGCCACGCCTCGGCCTGGGACCTCGATAACCGCGACGATATCCGCATCAAGATGTGTACGCAGGTCAATGGCGAGGACTTCTATACGGTCCACCACGAACTGGGGCACAACTACTATCAGCGCGCCTATAAGGATCAGCCCTTCCTGTTCAAGAACGGCGCCAATGACGGCTTCCACGAAGCCATCGGTGACTTTATCGGCCTGTCGTCGGTGACCCCGGTTTATCTCAACCAGATCGGCCTCTTGGACAAGGTGCCGGGCGAGGAAGAGGACATCCCCTACCTGCTGAAAATGGCCCTGCAAAAGGTGGCCTTCCTGCCGTTCGGCCTGATGGTCGATCGCTGGCGCTGGGAAGTCTATTCCGGCAAGATCACCCCGGCCCAGTACAATACGCGCTGGTGGGAGCTGGTGCAGCAGTATCAGGGCCTTGTGCCGCCGGGCGTGCGTCCGACCGACGCCTTCGATCCGGGGGCCAAGTATCACGTGCCGGGCAATGTGCCCTATACGCGCTACTTCCTGGCCCACATCTATCAGTTCCAGTTCCAGCAGGCCGCCTGCGATCAGATCGGCTGGAAAGGCCCGCTGCACCGCTGCTCGATCTATGGCCATAAGGAGGTCGGTCAGAAGCTGAACGCCATGCTGGAAATGGGGCAGTCGAAGCCGTGGCCCGAAGCCATGGCGGCCTTTACGGGTCAGCGCGAAGGCGATGCCTCAGCGGTCGCGGCCTATTTCAAGCCGCTCAATGAGTGGCTGATCAAGCAAAACGCCGGGCAAAACTGCGGGTGGTAAGGTACCCTCCTCCCTGTGCCGAAAGCATGGGGAGGAGGGTTTTCGGCTACGCCAGTTTAATCTCTCTCAGGCGTTGCTGGAGGAAGTCATGGGCCGTGATCGACTGGCCGGCATACTGATCCGGGCGGTCTTCGGAGATGCAGCCCGGCAGGGTCTCGATCAGGTAGGGGCTTTCGAAATGCAGGAAGAAGGGCATCGAATAGCGTGAGAAGCCCTTGCGCGCTTCGGCCGGATTGACCACGCGGTGGATGGTCGAAGGCAGGACGTGGTTGGTCAGGCGCGACAGCATGTCGCCGATATTGATGACGATGGCCCCCGGCGGCGGCGTGATGGGCAGCCATGAGCCGTCACGATCCAGCAGTTGCAGACCGGGTTCTTCGGCCCCCATCAGCAGGGTAATGGCGTTAATGTCGCCGTGCGCCCCGGCGCGCACCGATGCGCCCGCCTCGGTCACCGGCGGATAGTGCAGCATCCGCAGGATGGAATTTCCGTACTTCACCTTGTCATCGAAGAAGTCGGGCGCGAGTTTGAGGTGGATGGCGATGGCCTTCAGCACCTTTTTGCCCAGCCCGTCCATCTCGGCGTACAGCGTCTGGAAGGTCGGCTTGAACTCCGGCACTTCGGCGGGCCACACATTGTCGGCCATATGGTCGCGATAGGGGTGATCGGCCGGCAGGTCACGCCCGACGTGCCAGAACTCCTTCAGGTCATGCGCCTTATAGCCCTTGGCCGTTTCGATGCCAAAGGCGGTATAGCCGCGCTGACCGCCGCCGCTGCGGCCATCATATTGCAACTTGGTTTCGACCGGCAGATCGAAGAAGTCTTTGGTCAGGGCGTAGGCCTTATCGACCAGCCCCTTGTCGAGACCCGCACCGTTCGGTTCAAACAGGCCCGACAGCACCGCAAAGCCATAACGTTCAAACGACGCGCCCAGCTTCTGCGCAAAGGCGTCCACATCGCTGTCGTACAGAGACAGAGGCACGGGCTCGATAGACGGCGCGGTGGACAGGGGAGCGGAATCGTAAAGCGCGGTGGGCGACGACATCATGCGGGAGGGCCTTTGGTCTTTGCAGATGAAACGTTTAATATCCGCCCTTATGACGTTTGCGTGTCACCGACGCAAGCGGCCTGATGACGCATCGGCGGGCGGGGATGCGGCGGCCATAACGAAGGCGCGCCCTTGTTATGCGAATAACTTTATCACAGTCGGCCTTACATATACACTGTCAGGCGATTTTTCGATTGCGCCGGTCGCTCAGGTGTCGTTTTGATGCCGTGAAGCGATTCTTTGCGTAATCGTGGTGTTTATATCGGGTCCGGCGGTACGGTGGGCAGGTCCATTCAGAGTATAGGTCGTGTGCTGGCGGCGGGGATAGTGGCCCTGACGGCGCTTGTCTGTGCGCCCGTTTCCGCTCAGATTCTGCCCCCACCTCCGGCCGATGCCGAGCCGCTGGCCGCGATTGACCCGGCCCTGCAACCCGTCAATTCGACCAAGGCCCTGAGCGCCTCAGAACAGTCGGTGGTGCGCGTTCTGGTCGTTTATCGCGGCTATGGCGGGGTGCCGCTCGATTCGGTCGGCATGGGATCGGGCTTTGTGGTGGCACCGGGCTATATCGTCACCAACTACCACGTCATCGAAACGCCGCCCGAAGCCACCTCGGCTGAAATCTATATCGTGCCCCACAAGGGCACCGGTGCCGCCTATCAGCAGGTGACGCTGGTCAAGCCGTGGCTAGAGGGCGATCTGGCGCTGTTGCGCGCCGACGGGCTGAAAATCTCGCCGCTCAAACTGTCTCTGGTGCCGCAAAAGAACCAGCGCATCGTGGCCATGGGCTATCCGGGCATTACCGACCGCCTGCTTAAGCGCGGCGGCACCGAGTTGCTGGAGCCCGCCGACGCCTATGTGACGCAAGGCTCCATCGCGCTGTTTGCCTCGACAAATCCGGACGGTTCGCGCGTCGATACCCTGTTCCACACGGCGCCTATCAACCCCGGCAATTCCGGTGGCCCGCTGATGGATGAATGCGGACAGGTGGTTGGCGTCAACACCTGGTCGGCGGTGTCCACCCTGTCGGAAACCGGCGACATGGACGTGCCGGCGGGGCAGTATGTGGCGACCCACGTGTCGGCGCTCTACACCTTCCTGCAATCGACCGGCGTGTCGGTGCAGACCACCTCTGAGCCCTGCTACGCCAAGTCGGAAGACGAGATCATCAAGGATGACGGCCTGTCACGCGCGCTGGCCGCCTATCGCGATGCGCAGGCCAAGCGCCTGGAGGAGCAGCGCAAGGCCGAGCAGATGAACGCCCTGATGGATCAGTTGCAACTGGGCGTTCTGGTCCTGCTGTCGGTGCTGGTCGTGGTGCTGATCGCGCTGATCATCCGCCGTCGCCATCCGCCGAAGCCGAAGACACCGCATACCGAGGCCGAGGCACCGCACGCCGACACGCATCCGCACAAGGCCAAGGCCGAAAAGGTGCACCACAAACACCCCTTCCCATGGGGTTGGGTCGCGCTGGCCGTGTTTGTGGTGCTGATCGCCGCCGCCTTTGTGCTGCGCGAAAGCCCGGTGGTGCAGAAGATGTCGCAAAAGGCCGAGGTCGATGCCGCCAAGGTCGGGCCGGTGCGCCTGACCTGCGATGTGGACCTCAAGGCCTCACCCAAGCCGCTGGCCGGCGTCGGGCCGACGGATTTTGAATTTGATGCGGCCCATGCCTGCGTTAATGGCCGCACGCCTTATGAGGTGCAGGCCAATGGCACCCTTCTGCGCTTTACCGTGTCCGACTCAGACCCTACGGCGGCGCGGCTTGAGCTGTCGCGCGACGGCCTGACCTTCAAACGCAGCGACTATCGCCTGACGCCCGAACAGCACCGCGACTATGTGGCTCAGCGGGCGGCTCTGGGGTCGCTGCGCTGCGCATCGGGCAAGGATGCGGGGCAGGCCGAGGCGCTGAAGGACAATATGCGCAAGGTGCGGCAACTGGCGCAATCCTTCCTCACCTTCGCACCGGAAACCGAAACCGTGTGGAAGTGCCGCAAGGCGCCGGAACCGACCGCGCCCAAGCCCTGATCCGCGCCACCCTTACGGATTTCTTACAGGCGTGCGCCTGAAATTTACCGGATTTGCGGTCAATCCTTATTTCCCGAATATTGGCTGTTTACGGGCTTCATCCTAGGTTCATGTGAACGCGCTTAACTGCACTTAGAGCATGCGTCGGCTCAGTCGAGCCGCCTCATCGCTCTAAATTTTCTAACGGCTTCCTCGCCGCAACGCACAGCACACTGGAGAGACAACTATGCGTAATAAGGCTCTGATCGCCCTGGCGGGTGTCGCCCTGATGACCGCCGCCTGCACCACCACCGACCCGGTCACCGGCGAAGTCGTGCGCGACAACACCAAGACCAATGCCATCATCGGGGCCGCCGTCGGCGCGGGCCTCGGCTACGCCACCAACACCAACAAGGGTGAGCAGGGCCGCAAGAACGCCGTCATCGGCGCGGGTATCGGCGCGCTGGCCGGTGCGGCCGTCGGGCAATACATGGACAAGCAGCAGGCCGAACTGCGCCGTGAACTGGCCGGGACCAATGTTACCGTGACGCGCAATGGCGACAACATCATCCTCAACATGCCGTCGGACGTGACCTTTGCGTCGGGCAGCGCCTCGATCGACGCCAGCTTCTACCCGGTGCTGAACGACGTGGCGTCGATCCTGAACAAGTACCCGTCCACCTATGTCGATATTGTCGGTCACGCCGACTCGACCGGCTCTGACGCCATCAATGAGCCGCTGTCGGAAGACCGCGCCAACTCGACGGCGGCCTACCTGACCAGCCGCGGCGTGGTCAATCAGCGCCTGTTCGTCGCCGGCATGGGCTCGCGTCAGCCGATCGCCTCGAACGCCACGCCGGAAGGCCGTGCCAAGAACCGCCGTGTGGAGATTACGCTACGCCCGGTACAGGAATAGGGTTCGTTAACGCTTTTTAGTAGCGGTATCGCAACGGCTCTGAAATAGACTGGCGGCATGAAACCCTCCTGCCGCCTTTTGCCTGTGCATCGTGTCGCCCTGATGGGGGCGCAGATGGACGTCGTGACGCCCGATATGGTCATGGACTTTATCGCGGGCACACGCGGGCGGCAGACCATTATCGCCAACCACAATCTGCACAGCCTCTACCTCTTTCAGAAAAGCGCCGAGATGCGCCGCTTTTACGCGCAGGCCGACCTGATCGAGATTGACTCCACCCCGCTGATCCTGTGGGGCAAGCTGATGGGGCACGAGATGAGCCGCGCCCATCGCTGCACCTATCTCGACTTCCGCGAAGACTTCTGGGCGCGCGCCGCGCAAGAGGGCTGGCGCGTGTTTCATGTGGGTGGGGCCCCGGAACATAACGGCCTTTCGAAAGAGGCCATCCTGCGCCGTCACCCGCGTGTGAGACTTGAGGTGCGCAGCGGCTATTTCGACGTCAAGGGCCCCGAAAACGACGCACTGCTTAAGGACATTGCCGCGCATAAGCCCGATGTGCTGCTGGTCGGCATGGGGATGCCGCGTCAGGAGCTGTGGATTCTCAATGCGCTCGACCGTCTGCCGCCGTGCGCCATCCTGCCGGTCGGTGCGGCTTTCGATTACGAGGCCGGGGTGATGTACACACCGCCGCGCTGGGCCGGGCAATTGGGTATTGAGTGGCTGGTGCGCTTTGCCCACGAACCCAAGCGCCTGTTCAGCCGCTATTTCATCGAACCGTGGACGCTGATCCCCTGCGCCCTGTCCGATCTGTTCCGCCGTCGCCGTGCGCCCGTTAACCAATATGAAAGCGGCGCGCGCCACAATCCCTGACTGACGCTGCGACAGCGTGAGGGTGTGTCATGAGTGACCTTTTGCGAGAGTTTGCCCCGGCCGGAGACCCGGTTCAGGGCAAGGTGGTGCTGATTACCGGCGGGACGGGCAGTTTCGGGCGCAAGCTCGTGGACACGCTTTTGAGCCGCTACGACCCGCGCAAGGTGATCATCTTCTCGCGCGACGAATTGAAGCAGTACGAGATGCGTCAGGCGCTGGAAGAACGCTATGACGCCGACAAGCTGTCGAAACTGCGCTTTTTCCTCGGCGATGTCCGCGACCGGCAGCGGCTGGAACTGGCCTTTCGCGGCGTCGATGTGGTGGTGCACGCCGCCGCACTGAAACAGGTGCCGGCGGCCGAATATAACCCG
>NZ_JAIWNX010000270.1 GCF_020217185.1 Asticcacaulis sp. | reverse complement strand
TCTGAATGTATCGCCACCAATGTCAATGGCGCGGAAAACGTCGTCTGGGCCTGCCTGCAACAGCGGGTGCAGCGCGTGGTGGCGCTGTCCACCGATAAGGCCTGTTCGCCGATCAACCTTTATGGCGCGACCAAGCTGGCCTCGGACAAGATTTTCGTCGCCGCCAACAACCTGTCGGGCGACATCGGCACACGCTTCTGCGTCGTGCGCTATGGCAATGTGGTCGGCTCACGCGGGTCGGTGGTGCCCTATTTCAACCGACTGCTGGCGCAGGGCGCGACTGAGTTGCCCATCACCGATGTGCGCATGACGCGCTTCTGGATTTCGCTGCATCAGGGCGTCGATTTCGTCCTGTCGTGCCTTGAGACCACGCGCGGCGGCGAAATCTTCGTGCCCAAGATCCCGGCCACCACGGTATGCGATCTGGCCACCGCCATGGCCCCGCAGGCCAGCCACAAGGTCATCGGCATCCGGCCGGGCGAAAAGCTGCACGAAATCATGATTTCCGCCGATGATTCGCGCTCGACCTGGGAATTGCCGGACCGTTATTTTATCGAGCCGGAATTCGTCGAATATGCCCGTCAGCCGGCCACGACCACCCGCGCGGTCAGGGTCGATGAGGGCTTTGCCTATTCCAGCGACATCAATCCCGAACGCCTCGATGTCGAAGGTATTCGCGACCTGATGAAGGCCTATCTCGCGTGACGACCACCCCGTTCCTGCCCTATGGACGGCAATCCATCGCCGACAGCGATATTGAGGCGGTGGTTGAGGCCCTGCGTTCCGACTACCTGACCACAGGCCCGAGGGTCGAACGCTTTGAGCGCGAACTGGCGGCCACGGTCGGGGCCAAGGAGGCCGTGGTCGTGTCGAACGGTACGGCGGCCCTGCATCTGTGTATCCTGACGCAGACCCTGACGCCCAACGATGTGGTCATCGTGCCGTCGATCACCTTCGCGGCCTCGGCCAATTGCGTCGCCTATTGCGGGGCGCAGGTGATTTTCGCCGACGTCGATCCGCTGACCGGCCTGATTACGGATGAGACGTTTGACGCGGCTCTGTCCCTGATCGGCCCTTCGCAACGCTTTGCCGGGGTCATCCCCGTCCACTATGCCGGGCGTCCGGTTGATCTTGGCCATATCTCGGCCGTGGCGCATGCGCGTAGGGCCTTTGTCATCGAAGACGCCTGCCATGCGCTGGGCAGCACGGGGCCGCAAGGCACCATCGGGGCCTGCGCGGCCTCGGACATGGCCAACTTCTCCTTCCATCCGGTCAAGACCCTGACCACCGGCGAAGGCGGGGCCATCACCACCAATGACGAAGCGCTGGCGCGCCGTCTGCGCCTGTTGCGCAGCCACGGTATCGAGCGTGATCCGGCCCGCTTTGAAGGGCTGGGCTATGGCGATGGCGATGACACTGGCCCGTGGGTCTATGAGATGCAGGCACTGGGGTTCAACTACCGCCTGCCGGACATCAATTGCGCGCTGGGTGTGGCGCAGTTGAAGCGCTTGCCGGGCTTCATCGAACGGCGTAAGGCGCTGGTGGCGGCCTATCAGGCGGCGCTGGCTCAGACCAATCTGCCCGTGTCGTGGACGGCCCCGGCGGCGGGCGATGATCCGGTGTTTCACCTGTTCGCCCCCGGCATCGACTTTGCGGCGGTGGGTAAGACCCGCGCCGAGGTGATGGCAGCCTTGCGCGACCGCGGCATCGGCACGCAGGTCCACTATATCCCCGTGCACCGTCAGCCGTACTGGCAAACGCGGCAAGTGAGCCCGCGCGACCTGCCGGGCGCCGATGCCTTCTACCGTTCCACCCTGTCGCTGCCGCTCTATCCCGACATGGCCGACAGCGACCCGGCGCGCGTCGTTGCGGCGCTTAAAGAGGTGCTGGCATGACCCCCGAAATCACGCCCGAAATCACGATCGCAGGCCGCAAGGTCGGCACGGCCCACAGCCCCTATATCATCTGCGAGCTGTCGGGGAACCATAATGGCTCGCTTGATCGGGCGCTGGCGCTGGTCGATGCCGCCGCCGATACCGGCTGTGACGCTATCAAACTCCAGACCTATACCGCCGACACCATCACGCTGAAATCCGACCGTCCGGAGTTTCAGTTGAAGGGCGGCCTGTGGGACGGCTATTCGCTCTATGACCTCTATGAGGAAGCCCATACGCCCTGGGACTGGCATCCGGCTTTGTTTGAGCGGGCGGCCAAACGCGGCGTGGCGATGTTTTCGTCGCCCTTTGACGATACGGCGGTCGATTTTCTCCATGATCTGGGCGCGCCGGCCTTCAAGATCGCCTCGTTTGAGCTGATCGACCTGCCACTGGTTGCCTATGCCGCCTCAAAGGGCAAGCCGCTGATCATGTCCACGGGCATGGCCAATCTGGCCGAAATCGAAGCGGCTGTGGCCACGGCGCGTCAGTACGGCACGGGTGAGATCGTGCTTTTGCATTGCGTCAGCGAGTATCCCGCCGACATCCGCGACGCCAATGTGCGCGTCGTCCCCGATCTGGGGGCGAAGTTCGGCTGCCCGTCGGGCCTCAGCGACCATACGTTCGGCACGGCGGCTTCGGTGGCGGCGATTGCGGTCGGCGGCTGTGTCATCGAAAAGCACTTCACGCTGGCGCGCGCCGATGGCGGGCCAGATTCAGGCTTTTCGCTGGAGCCGGCGGAATTCACCGCGCTGGTGAAGGACTGCAAGGACGCCTGGGCGGCGCTGGGGCACGTCCATTACGACACGCTGGGCTCTGAGCGCGGCTCGAAGACCTTCCGCCGCTCGCTCTATGTCGTTGAGGACGTCAAGGCGGGGGATGTGTTCACCAAAGCCAATGTGCGCTCTGTGCGTCCGGGGCTGGGCCTGCCGCCCGCGCGCCTGTGGGACGTGCTCGGCAAACCGGCCACCCGTGACATTGGACGCGGTGAACCGCTCAGCGACGATATGGTGGGGTAAGCCGCCCCACCCCCTCCCCTGACGGAGAGGGGGTGAGTTTACGAACTGTCGTCATCTTCGGCGGTGAGCAGGGCGTCGATCTCCTCATCGGACATCAGCCCGCCCAGCATCTGCAACATCTCTTCGATCTGCTCACGCGACATGCCCGGCTGAGGTTTCCGGGCCAAAGCGCGGGCGGCGATCTCGGCCTGAGTGAGCGCCGTCGTCTGGGCATCTACCGGGCCAAGTGATACCGCCGGTCTGGGCGCGTCACGACGCGGGGTCGCTTCGACGGCGTAGCGCCAGCCGCGCCCTTCGGCGGCATCGACGCGCGCGTAAAGCCGCTCGATCATCAGGGCGCGACGAATACCTTTTTCAATGTCTTCGCCGGTTTCGGGATCATCGAGCTTATCGAGACCGATCAGCATACGGTCGGCAAAGGCGCGCAGACGCTTACGCCGGTCTTCGGCGGACAAGGGGCGTGAGGGGCTTTGCGTCTGGGTCATGGGACGAGCATAGACCGCGCAAAAACAGAGGGGATAGATTTTATTTTCGGGTGCAGGAGCCGTGCCCTTGCCCCTCGCTTCCCGCTAGATCATTATGATTTCTGGTAGAAATATAATGATCTAGATGTTTAGCCCCTCGCCGGGCGGTGGCTCCGCCACCTTGGCCGCCGCCTCAATGGCGGCTTGAGCGGAATGATTTCATCGGAAACCATTCCGCTCTATACCTCGCCTGTCCGGGGCGATAGACTGGCCCTATGAACAAACCGAGCAAACCCGTTGTCGGCGGTGGCGCCAAAAAGGTGCTGTACGCCCTGAAAACCGCCACGCGCATTGGCCTCGACAATACGGCCAAGGCGCTGACGGCCAAAAATGCCTGCAAGGCCTGCGCGCTGGGCATGGGCGGGCAGAAGGGCGGCATGACCAATGAGGCGGGGGAATTCCCCTCGGTGTGCAACAAGTCGATTCAGGCGCAATCGACCGATATTCAGCCGGGCATCCCGCCGGAGGTGATCGACCACAGCCTGTCGGACCTGCGCGAACTGGACGGGCATGAGCTGGAGCATCTGGGGCGGCTGGCCTTTCCCATCTATAAGGCGGCGGGTTCGGACCGCTATGTGCCCGTGGACTGGGACTTTGCGCTCGATCTGGCGGCGCAGCGGTTTGCCGCGACGAAGCCTGAGCGCAGCTTCTTCTATTCGTCGGGGCGTTCGTCGAACGAGGCGGGGTTTGTGCTGCAATTGCTGGCGCGGCTCTATGGCACCAACAATGTCAATAACTGTTCCTACTACTGCCATCAGGCGACGGGGGTCGGGCTCGACAGCACCATCGGCACCGGTACGGCGACGGTGGAGATGGAAGATCTCGACCGCTGCGATTTCATTCTGGTTATCGGGGCCAATCCATCGTCCAACCATCCGCGCTTTATTCACAAACTCAAAGGTGTGAGGGATCGCGGCGGCGAGGTGGTGATCATCAACCCGGCCAGGGAGCCGGGGCTGGTGCGCTTTGCCCTGCCGAAAAGCGTGAAGTCGATGGTGTCGGGTGGCGACTGGATCGCCTCTGACTATCTGCAACCGCGCATCGGGTCAGACCTTGCCGTGCTCAAGGGGCTGATCAAGGCGGTCCTGGAGAATGGGGCGCAGGATGACGATTTTATCGCCGATCATACGGAGGGTTTTGCGGCCCTGCGCGCCGATATTGCGGCCACCGACTGGACGGAGATCGAGGCGCGCACGGGTCTGACTCAGGCCGACATTTCACGGGTGGCGGGTCTTTATGCGCGGGCAAAGTCGGCGGTGATTGCCTGGGGCATGGGCATTACGCACCACCTCAATGGCGTCGATAATGTCGAATATATCGCCAATCTGTGCCTCGTGTGCGGACAGATCGGGCGGCCGGGGGCCGGGCTCCTGCCCCTGCGCGGCCATTCCAATGTGCAGGGCATCGGCACCATCGGCGTCAAGCCGGTGCTGGCCGCCGAGGTGATGGCGCGCATGGAAGAGACACTGGGGGTTACTCTGCCGCGCGAAAAGGGACTCGACACCATGCGTGGCATGGAGGCGGCGCATCGCGGGGAAATCGACGCCGCCCTGATTATGGGCGGCAACCTGTATGAGGCCAATCCCAATAGCGCTTTCGCCGAGGCGGCCTTTGCACGGATCGGCTTCAAGCTGTTCCTGACCACCACGCTCAATCGCGGCCACATCCACGGCCACGACGACAGCGAAGCCCTGATCCTGCCCGTCACCGCGCGTGACGAGGAGTGGCAGCCGACGACGCAGGAATCGATGTTCAACTTCGTGCGCCTGAGCGATGGTGGCATCTGCCGACTGAAATCGGTGCGGCCGGAAACGGAAATCCTGTGCGAGCTGGCGCGGCGGCTTCTGCCCGACAGTCCGGTCGATTTCGAAGCCTTCAAGCAGCATCGCACTATCCGCGAAGCCATTGCGCGCATCGTGCCGGGTCTGGAGGACCTGGCCGATATCGACATCGCCAAACGCGAATTCCATATCCGCGGCCGCATCCTGCACGCGCCTGAGTTCAAAACCGCATCCGGGCGCGGGCGCTTTATCGTGCGCGACTTGCCGCCTGTGCCGGGGGCGCTCCTTCTGACAACCGTGCGCTCAGAGGGGCAGTTCAATTCGATCATCTATGAGCGCACGGACAGCTATCGCGGCATGGACCGCATGGACGTGATGATGAATGCCGAAGACATGGCCGGGCTGGGTCTTAGCGATGGCGATGCCGTGGTGGTGGAATCCGAACACGGCGTGATGAGCGGCGCGCGGGTGCGGGTCTTCGATCTGGCGCGCGGTTCGGTCATGGCCTACTACCCGGAAGCCAATGTGCTGACCGGCACGGCGGTCGATCCGCGCAGCCGTACCCCGTCCTTCAAGGCGACGCCTGTGCAGGTGCGAAAAAGCACCTGACCGCCCCTTGTAATCCGGCTGTCACCGTCCCTAATGATAAGGGGTGCAGAACGTACGGATGGGGACTTTATGAAAACGTTGATGAGGTGGATCGGACGGCTGCTGATGGCGCTGGTTCTGATGGCGGGTCTGGCCTATGCGGGGGCCTGCGGCTACCTGTTTGTGGTACAGCGCGACAAGCTCTATCTGGCCCCGCACGCCGATATCCGGCCCAACCTCGCCGAAGTGCCGGGCATTCAGGACCTGCGGCTTAAAACGCCGGATGGCGAGACGCTTCAGGCCTGGTATCTGCCGCCCAAGCCGGGCCGGCCCATCTATCTGCTGTTTGCGGGGCAAGGGCGACGGCTGGACGAACAAAGCCACCGCCATATCGCGATGTCGAAACGTGGCGACGGCTTTCTGGCTCTGGCCTATCGCGGCTTTTCCGGTTCGACGGGTAAACCGTCCGAAGACGGTTTGTTCATGGACGGGCTGGTCGCCTATGACTGGCTGAAAAAGGCAGGCTATCAGCCGCAGCAGATCGTCATTCACGGCCACTCGCTGGGCTCAGGCGTGGCAACCTATGTGGCGACCCAGCGCCCGGCCAAGGGCCTGATCCTCGAAGCCCCGTTCACGGCGGCGTCCGACGTGGCGCAGGAGCGTTACCCCTACATCCCGGTGCAATGGCTGATGCTGGACAAGTTTGCCAACCGCGACCGCATCGGCTTTGTGCATATGCCGATCCTGATTGTGCACGGCGACCGCGACGACATGATCCCCTTTGCGCACGGTGAGCGTCTGTATGCGCTGGCCCCGCAGCCCAAGACCTTCAAACGTATGGCGGGCGAAGGCCATTCGACCCTCACCCGCGCCGGTGTTTATGATTTCTATGACAGGTGGCTCAGCTCACTTCACTAAGCTCAGCGCCTGACCTTCGTTGATGGCGGCCACGGCGGCCTTTAACGTGGCCATATCGGCCTTGCCGCTGGCTTCGATTACCAGCCGCTCACCGATGACCACCGAATAGCTGCCCGACTGCGTATCGCCGTCCCACTTTTCGCTGATGATCCGGCCCTTGTCCGAGTGGACCTTTTCGTAGCTGTTGCCGCTCTGGCTGGACGACGACACGTTCATCGCCGTGCCAAAGGCCGCCAGCGCCCCCATGGCCCCGATGTCAGACACCTTCAGCTCAACGCGCTTGTCGCCCTGCGCATAGACGGCGTGCGCCTCAGAGGCCGAATAGCTGCCCGTACCACCGCCGGAGGCCCCGGCCTCGCTCTTGGCCGCGCCGATGAAGGAGGCGGGCAGCAGGGCGTCGAGCTTGGCCGGCTCCACCGCCGGGGTGGCCTTGCCCTCTTCCATGGCCCTGGCCGCGGCCTCCATCTTCTTCGCGGCCGCTTCGAGGTCATTGCCATTGACCTGCACCGAGCCGTTGGGCGTCTCGACCTTCATGGCTCCGGTCAGGTTCGGCGCCCCGCCGGCCATCATCCCCGTTGCCATAATGGCTCCGGTAATGCCGCCGATGATCAGTTGAATGACGATCATGACCACGATAACCACCGCCGTGTAGCCCATGCTTTTTTCCTTGGGCGACTGCATCAGGCGCGGCAAGCCGGTGTACAGCAGGTAGAGACCATAAAGCCCCAGCAGACCCAGCGCCCCCAGCATCGGCAGCAGGGCGAAAATCCCCGCCAGCCACCCGGCCGTCATCGCATAGGCCGCGACCTTGAAGGCCTGCACATCGTCCTTGACGCCACCAAAATTGGGGGCCAGCGCGTTGATGACAAAGGCCGCGATATAGACCGACACGATCGACAGCACATAGCCCACCACCGCAATGATCAGACCGCTGACCACCGGTAACTTGCTGCTGATGCCCATAAAGGACATGCCGACCAGACTGTTGCCGACAAAGCCGGCAATGGCCGGGATAGCCGCCAGAATCATCACATAGCCGGTGGTCAGGGCGGCCTTGCTGGTCGGCTCGCTGGCGATTGTTTCCCACTCCGGCGACGGGCGCAGCAGGATGCCCTTGATGCGCGCCAAAAGCGGCGGGCGGGCGGTGGTTTCGACGGTGGACATGACAGCTCCCCTGAGCAGTGAACGGTGCCGCATAGTCGGTCAGCCCGCGTCGGGGGTCAATCGCGTGTTTTCAGTATCTATCAAGTGCTGCATAGGTCAGCAGATCGCCCGCCTTGATCGCTGGCGCATGGGGCAGGCGGCGGATCAGCACGTCGCTTTGGGCAAAGACGGCGATCAGCGACGAGTCCTGATCGGCAAAGGGCCGAAGCGCCGGGCAACCCTTGTCGTCCGTCACAATGCGTCCCCTCAGCCAGGTTTCGCGCGGGCCATTGGCGGCGATATCGACGGCGGCGGGCAGGCTCAAAAGCGTGTCGCGCCCGCCTTGCCCCAACGCCGCCTCGATCCACGGCTTGAGGAACAGTTGCGCGCACACCATGCTGGAGGCCGGGTTGCCGGGCAGGCCCAGCACGCGGCGACCGTCGCTGAGCGCACCCGTCCAGGTCGGCTTACCCGGCCGGATATTGACGCTGCCAAAGTCGATCTGGAGCCCCAGCCGCTCCAGCGCCGGTTTGACCAGATCATAGTCGCCGACACTGGCCCCGCCGATGGTGACGATCAGGTCGGCCTCGGTGTCTTTCAGCGCGTCGTGGATGCCGTCCAGATCGTCGCTTTCGACACCAACAAAGCTGGCCTTCGCCCCCCACTGACGGCACATGGCCAATAGGGCAAAGGACCCGGACTCAAAAATCTGATCCTCGCGCGGCTCTGTGCCGGGTGCAACCAGTTCGTCACCGGTCGAAAGGATAGCGATGCGCGGGCGGCGCGCCACCTTCAGCGTCTTTTGACCCGCCGCCGCCGCCAGCGACAAGCGCCAGGCATCGAGGCGCACCCCCGCCGACAGCAGTTCGTGCCCGGCCTTGAAGTCCTGCCCTCTGGGGCGGATATGCGTCTTGGGGTCGTTCCAGCCGTCGGGCTCAATAAACACGCCCATATCGGTGACGCGGACATTTTCCTGAATGACCACGGCCTTAGCTCCGTCAGGGACCGGCGCGCCGGTATAGATGCGCACGCATTCGCCCCATTCAACGCGGCCTTCGAAGCGCCGCCCGGCGGCACTTTCGCCGATCAGGCGCAGCGGCGCGCCCTGCGCCACCGGATCGGTCAGCGACTTGCAGATGGCATAGCCATCCATGGCCGAAGCATCAAACGGCGGCTGATCGCGCGTGGCGATGACCGGCTCGCTGAGGACACGGCCCAGCGCCTTCGACAAGGCGACCTTGCGCGTCTGCGGTGCCGGAGCCGCCGCGCGCATAAAGGTGACGGCCTCATCAACGGGGATACCCTTGCGCGTCATTTTTCCAGCAGCCTCGGCATCAGTTCGACCATGTTGCACGGGCCGTGGCGCGAATCGAGCTGCCAGCGGATGACCTTGTCCCAGCCGTCCTTGCACGCGCCGTTCGAGCCCGGCAGGCAGAAGACGAAGACGCCGCGGATGATCCCCGCCAGCGCCCGCGATTGCAGGGTGGACAGGCCCACGGTCTGGAAACTGACCATATGGAAGATGGTCGAAAAGCCTTCGATGCGCTTGTCAAACAAAGGCTCCACCGCTTCGGGGGTCACGTCGCGCCCGGTAATGCCGGTGCCGCCGGTCGAGATGATGACATCGACATTACCGGAGTCGATCCAGTTGGTGATGACCGTGCGGATATGGTCCTTATCATCGCGCACCAGCTCGCGCGCCGCCACGTGATGGCCTGCCGCCGTGATGCGCGCGTCCAGCAGGTCACCGGAGGTGTCGGTGTCGCGCGTGCGGCTGTCCGACACGGTGAGGACAGCGATATTGACCGGCTTGAACGGCCGCTCGAAGTCTATGCGCCCCGCGCCGATGTACGATTTTTCTTTATCCGTTAGTTCCATTCTATCCTCCGGTGACGGACATGGTCCGGCGCGGCGTGTAGGCGGTGTGCGGGGCCTGCGCCCCGATGAAAAAGTCGTGTGCCTTAGGCTTATGGCGCAAGGCTTCGGACAGGGCGGCACTGAGGGCGGCATTGCTGGTGTCTGCTCGCAGGGCGGCGCGCAAATCGACATGGTCGTCCTGACCCAGGCACATATAGAGCTGTCCGGTGCAGGTA
>NZ_JAIWNX010000269.1 GCF_020217185.1 Asticcacaulis sp. | reverse complement strand
ATACGCACACGGTTGCAGGTGTCGCAGAAATTGTGGCTCAGCGGCGTGATCAGGCCCAGCCGGCCGCCGGTTTCCGCCACGTGGTAATAGCGCGACGGCCCGCCCGTCGTGTCGCTCAAAGGCGTGATGTCCCAGAAACTTTGCAAATCGGCCATCACGTCGCGCAGGGACACGAACTGGTCTTCACGCCCGGCGATCTCTTCGCCCAGCGGCATGGTTTCGATCAGCGAAATGTCCATGCCGTTGGCGTGCGCAAAGCGGATCATCTCCGGCAGATGGGTGCGATTGTCCTGTTGCAGGGCGACCGTATTCAGCTTGACTTTCAGGCCCGCTTTTTGCGCCGCGTCTATGCCATCCAGCACTTTTTTGAGGTCGCCACCGCGCGTAATGCGACGGAAGGTGTCGGTATCCACACTGTCCAGAGACACATTGATGCGCCGAATACCGGCCTCGGCCAGATGCGGCGCGGCCTCGGCCAGAAGCGTGCCATTGGTGGTCAGGGTCAGCTCTTTCAGACGCCCCGTATGCACCTGCGTGCCCAGACGTTTCAGGAAATCCAGAATTCCCCGCCGCACCAGCGGCTCCCCGCCGGTGATGCGCAGCCGCGTCACGCCCTGATCAATCAGGAACAGGGACAGGCGTTCAAGCTCTTCAAAACTCAGCAAATTTTCACGAGGGAGAAAAGTCTGTCTCTCTGACATGCAGTAGGTGCAGCGCAGGTCGCAGCGGTCCGTCACCGAAATCCGCACATAGGAGATGCGGCGATGATAGGCGTCGATCAGGGCGGGTTCGGAACGCATAGCCTTGCATAGCCGGAAATTCGCGCTCAGGACAAGGGTTTAGAGAACGGAATGATCTCATGGATCATTCCCCTCAAGCCGCCATTGAGGCGGCGGCCAAGGCGGCGGAGCCGCCGCCCGGCGAGGGGCTAAACAAAAATCTGGATCATTAAGTTTCTACCAAAAATCATAAGGATCCAGATTTTTGGGCGGCTTTACATTTGCGTGTGGCGGGGCCACCTTGCGTCAAAATCAGAACCCACGGGAAATGCCCGCATGAAACGCCGTGATGCCCTTAAGGGCCTGTCCGCCCTGACCGTGTCCGCCGCCGTGACACCGGTATCAGCCGCAACGCCTAAGCCCAAATCCGTCACGGTCAAGACCACCAATGGCCCGGTGATCGGGCAGGTCCGGGCGAGCACGGCGGTGTTTCTCGGCCTGCGGTATGGCGAAACGACCGCGCCGCCCTATCGCTTCCTGCCGCCGCGCCCACCACAGCCGTGGATCAAGCCGGTCAGGGCGGATGGCTATGGCCCAGCCTGCCCCCAACAATCCACACCCGACGCCTATGGCAAGAGCGAGGACTGCCTGTTCCTCAATGTGTGGACGCCGCAGGCTTCCACACAGCAAAAACGCCCGGTAATGGTCTATTTTCACGGCGGGGCCTATGCCAACGGGTCGGGCTCCGATCCGCTCTATGATGGCACAAACCTGTCGCAGCGCGGTGATGTGGTGGTGGTGACCGTCAATCACCGGCTTAATGTCTTCGGCTATCTCTATCTGGCGCGGCTGGAGCGACTGATCCTAGGGCAGCCGGGCCCGCTGGCCTTTTCGGGGAATTGTGGGCAGCTTGATCTCATTCTGGCGCTGCAATGGGTGCGCGACAATATCGCGGCCTTTGGCGGCGATCCCGGCAATGTCATGGTGTTCGGGCAATCCGGTGGCGGGGCCAAGATCGCCACCCTGATGGCCACGCCGAAAGCCGACGGCCTGTTCCACAAGGCCGCGACCATGAGCGGCCAACAGGTGACCGCCTCCGGCCCCGGCAATGCCACGGCGCGGGCGAAGGCGTTTCTGGGGGCGCTGGGGCTAATGCCCGATGCCGAAGGGCTGAAGGCCGTGCAGACCCTGCCGTGGGAAACGCTGGTCGCGGCGCTGAAGGTCACCGATCCGGTATTGGGCTCCGGCGGCGTCTATATGGGCCCGGTGCTTGATGAAGCCATCCTGATGCGTCACCCCTTCTATCCGGACGCGGCGCCACAATCGCGGCACATCCCGATGATGATCGGCAATACGCACGACGAAACGCGCGGTTTTCAGGGGACTAATCCGGCCTTTCAGAACCTGACCTGGGAAGAGCTGCCGGAAAAACTGCCGCCCAATTACCGCGTCGATATCGACCCGTGGCGCGTCATCGACACCTATCGCAAACTCTATCCGCAGATGACGCCGAGCGATGTCTATTTCGCGGCGACGACGGCGGGGCGGTCCTGGCGCGGGGCGATTATCGAGGCCGAAGAACGCGCCAAGGCGGGGGCCAAAACCTTTGTCTATCAGGTCGATTGGAAGACGCCAAAAGACGGCGGTCGGCTGGGCGCGCCACACACGATCGACATACCGCTGGTCTTCCGCACCACCGCCGTACCGGACGCCATCTCGACCGACAGCCCGCAGGCCCGGCGCATGGCCGACCTGTTCTCCGACGCCTTTATCGCCTTTGCGCGCACCGGATCACCGCAGACCCCCGCCCTGCCCGACTGGACGCCCTATGGCCTGCCGGAGCGCCAGACCATGCTGATGGACCTGACGCCGCAAATGGCCAATGACCCGCGCGGCGAAGAACGCAAGCTGTTTGAAAAAGTGCCGTTTATCCAGTCTGGCACTTAACTGATACCAACGGCCGAAGAGGCTGACCGCATCCGGCCGTTGAAAGTCACTGCGCCATAAACACAATCGGATAGGGATTGCCCGCCGCGTCGGTGTCGGAACGACCGGTCACTGCAAATCCGCACTTTTGATAGAAGGTGACATTGCCCGTCACCTGTTCGTTGACCTCGACGATCAGCGGGCCTTTCAGCACGCGGGCATGGGCGATCAGGGCGCGACCCACACCGCGCCGTTGCTGCGCCGGATCGACAAACAGCATGGCCAGCGTGTTGTCACCTGCCAGCACGCAAAAGCCGGCGGGGGCACCGTCGTCTTCGGCCACCCACACCTCGCCGTCCATCAGCCCGGCCAGCAGGTAGGGGCGGTAAAAGTCGATATCGCCCTCAGCAAGGAAATCATAGGCGGCGCGCACCGACTCTTCCCAGATGCGCGTCAGGGCGGCGACATCGGCGGTGGTCGCTGTTCTGATCACCCCAGCACCTTGTCGATCCAGCGGGCCGCCAGTGACGGCCACTGATCGTGCGTGCCGTTCAGCTCACGCAGCGCAAAGCCGTGCAGGGCCTGCGGAAAGATGTGGGCATCGACATCTCCACCCGTCTGCTGCATGGCCTTGATCAGGTTCAGGGCGTGATCGATGGGCACGATCTGATCGTGCAGGGCATAGGCCAGAAACACCGGCATGTGCGGGATACCGTGCGGTTCCCCGGCTATGCCGATGGGCCAGGCGTCGTAAAAGGCCTGCTTTTCGGCGGGCGGATAGTCGGGCTTGCCCGCCGGGGCCTTATAATCGCGGTGATTGGCGTTGACGGGGGCGTAGGCGATCAGCACGCCCTTCGCCTTTTGCGCGTGGTCCTGACAGGCCATGACGCCGGCCAGATGCCCGCCCGACGACAGGCCCACGTGCAGCAGTGGCAGGGGCGTCAGGCTTTGCAGATAATCGAGCGCCTTGAGGCCGTCGTTCAGAGCGATATCGTAAGGCCACACGCCGCCATCCGCATCCGCCTGCCCCGGCTGACGATGCGTCAGCACATAGGCGTCGATACCCTGCGCATTGAGCCACAGGGCGACCTCCACCCCTTCGCGGTCGTGCACAAGGTTGATATAGCCGCCACCCCCATAGACGAGGGCGCGCGCCCGCGCCGGAGTCGGTGATTTAAATGCGCTCAGTTCGGCGCGCGTGACCTGCTTATGCACGCGATCCGGCCATTGCCCTTCCGGCGCATTGGGCGCGCCGTCGGACAGCGCAATCACGTGGTCGGGTGTGGGGGCTTCGACGGGCAAAACAAGGCGGGGGTTCGGCATGGGCGCGTCCTTTTTATAAGAGGGAAGCGGTAATGCCGGGGCGCAGAGGCGTCAACCGTCTTATCCCTCCCCGCCCATGCGATTACGCGGCCACCTGTTCGCGCGACAGGAGCGTCTGATAGGCCCCTTCGACGGCGGCGATGACACGAGAGTCCTTCGCCAGCGCTTCCGGGAAGACCTTGCGGTAGGCAAGAAAGGTCGCCACGTCCGACTGCTCGTCTTTCAGCCCCCTGCCCATGGCGATCAATTCATCGGCCAGCGGATCAGTGATCGTCTCGCCGGCCACAGCCTTCGCGCGGATAAAGCGCATCCACGCGGCCAGCGGCACGCCAAAGCGGCTCACGTCCTGACCCTTTTCCAGCGCCTCGGACAGGGACGACAAGAGGCGGATCGGCAGCTTCTGCGAGCCGTCCCAGGCGATTTGCGACAGCAGGTGACGGATGGCCGGATTGCGGAAACGCTTCAAAATCGCTTCGGAATAGGCGCTCAGGTCGAGGCCCTTCGGCGCCTCCAGCAGCGGCACCACATCGCTCAGCATCAGGTCACGCGCCAGTTGCGCCAGTTCGGCATCCTTCATGGCTTCCGACACGCTCTCGATACCCTTGTGCAGCCCGGTATAGGCGATCGTCGAGTGCGGCCCATTGAGCAGGCGCAGCTTGGCGCGTTCATAGGCCGGGACATTGTCGGTCAGGATGACGCCGACCGAGGCCCAGTCCGGGCCGCCGTCGTGAACGTGTTCCTCGATCACCCATTGGGTAAAGGCTTCGCGCTGGATCGGCCAGGCGTCTTCGAGGCCAATGGCCGCCTTGACGCGCTCACGCAGGGCGTCGTCGGTGGCCGGGGTGATGGAGTCCACCATGGTGCAGGGGCAGGCCAGATCGGCTTCGATCTTAGCCGCCAGTACCGCATCCGTCTTCGCCACAAAGGCCACAACGGCGGCCTTCAGGCGGTGGCCATTCTTGGGCAGGTTATCGCAGGGGATCAGCACAAAGGGCGAAAGGCCCGCCGCATAGCGACGGCGCAGGCCTTCGGCCACGTAGCCGATATAGGATTTCGGCGTCTGCGGGTGGGCGAGGTCGTGGACGATGTCCGGATGGGCGAAATCGAGTTCCCAGTTGGGATCGAGGCAGTAGCCCTTTTCGGTGACCGTCGAGGTAACGATCTGCACTTCGGGGCGCGTCAGGCGCTCCAGCACGGCGTCGATATCCTCGGGCCCGACCAGCACTTCGCGCATCGAACCGAGGATCTGATATTCGATCTTTTCGTCGAGAATAGCCAGGGTGTAGAGGCCGTCCTGCGGGGCCAGCGCATCGCGCACACCCTTGGAATGCAGCGACACACCGCAGATGCCCCAGCGCGGGTCTGTGGCCAGCAGCGCATCGACAAAGGCCGCCTGATGGGCGCGGTGAAAGGCACCGGGACCGAAATGGACAATCCCGACCGCGATCTTTGCCGGATCATAGGCGGGTTTGATGACATCGGAGTTCAGGGCGTCGAGCGTGGCAAGCGACAGGCGGGTCATGCGGTTTTTTCTTTCAGACTGTTAAATCGGCTAAACTTTGAAAAATTCCGCCGGGCCGCCCCAAGGAATTTTCTCTATTATAGCGAAGGCGGTGCACAGGGGAAACGCTGTTTTCCCCATGATACCTACAAAGTGACGCCATTCTTCCAGATGGCGATTTCGCGCTCGTCATTCTTTTCGTTGTTGGCGCGCTCACCCGACGCCACGCGCAGGATGAGGTCCATCAGGTCATCGGCGGTTTCGTCCAGCGTCTTGCCCTCCAGCGCCTGACCGGCATTGAAGTCGATCCAGTGCGGCTTCTTTTCGGCCAGAGCGGTATTGGAGGCGATTTTCAGCGTCGGCGCAGGGAAGCCCAGCGGCGTGCCGCGCCCCGTGGTGAACAGCACGATCACCGCCCCGGCGGCCGTCAGCGCCGTCGAAGACACGGCGTCATTGCCGGGCGCTTCGAGGAGCGACAGCCCCGGCTGCGTGGCGCGCTCGCCATAGCGCAACACCTCGGTCAACTGGCTGAGGCCGCCTTTTTGCACGGCCCCCAGCGACTTTTCTTCGAGCGTGGTGATACCCCCGGCCTTGTTGCCCGGCGACGGGTTTTCAAACACCGGCTGGTTGTTGTCGAGGAAGTATTGCTTGAAGTCGTTGACCACATCGACGACCTGATGAAACACCCCTTCGTCCCTGGCGCGGGCCATCAGGATGCGTTCGGCCCCGAAAACTTCCGGGATTTCGGTCATGATCGACTGCCCCCCGGCCAGCGCCACGATGTCGGCCACACGCCCGACCAGCGGATTGGCAGTCAGGCCCGAAAAACCGTCCGAGCCGCCGCACTTGACGCCGATGGCGAGGTCCGAAACGTGGCACAGCTCGCGCTGATCCTTTTCGACCACCTTCACGAGTTCTTCCAGCGCCTCAAGGCCCGCCTCGTGCTCGTCCTCGACCATCTGGGCGGCGAAATATTTGAGGCGATCCGGCGTGCGGCCTTCGATCTCACCGATCAGGGCGCTGAGCTGATTGTTTTCGCAACCCAGACCGACGATCAGCACGCCGCCGGCATTGGGGTGCGCCGCCAGCGCCGCCAGCAGCTTGCGCGTATGGTTGAGGTCGTCGCCCAGTTGCGAGCAGCCGAGCGGATGGGTCAGGGCATAGACGCCATCGACGCGGCCCTTAAAGCGCTCGCTCGCCACCCTGGCCAGCCGCTCAGAGGTGCGCGCCACGCAGCCGACCGTGCACAAAATCCAGATTTCATTGCGGATACCCACCCTGCCATCCGCGCGGCGATAGCCCATAAAGGTGCGCGCATCGGGGTGGGAACCCGGCCCTTCGGCGGCCACGGGCGCGTAGTCATAGTCTTCGACCCCCGTCAGAGAGGTGGCCAGATTGTGCGTATGGACGTGCTCACCGGCCTTGATCGGCGCGATGGCGTGCCCGATACGGAAGCCAAATTTCAGCACCGGCACGCCCACGGCGATGTCACGCAGGGCGATCTTGTGCCCCTTGGGGATGTCGGTTCCGAGCGTCAGTTGCACATCACCAAAATTCAGCACCTCCCCGGCGCTCAGCGCTTCGACCGCAATCGCCACATCATCGGTGGCGTGCACGCGCACATAGCGCACCATAGCCGGGGCTTTTGTGTCCTTAGGCCCAAGGGCCGCGCAGGAGGAAGAGTCGTCGGGCATAATCGCTGTCTTTCTGACGTCCGACGCCCTCAGAGGCGAGATCGCGAACGTTGTTTTTTATGTTGACGGTTGGTAACCGGTGTCATACCTCTGAACGCGGTAGATAGGCAAGAGGCGTAACAGGGCTATGGACGGAAAATCTGCGCGCTTGCCCGCAGCCGCTATTTACCGCTAAATATAACAGATGAAACGGACTTTTGTATGTGACCGTCTCGCAATTCAGGCCGGAAGCAAAACCCACACATGACCACGACCGCTCTTCCCGAAGGCGCCCCCGATCCCGTCGAAGATTTCCTGAAGCGCCGCAAGAAGGCGACGATCAACGATGTGGCCTCTCTGGCGCGCGTCTCGAAGAAGACAGTGTCGCGGGTGATCAACCATTCGCCGTCGGTGCGCGCCGAAACCCGCGATCAGGTCAATGCCATCATCGCCCGCATCGGTTTCAAGCCGGACCCGCAGGCGCGCGGCCTGGCCTTTCGCCGCTCCTTCCTGCTGGGCCTTGTCTATGACAACCCCAATGCCCAGTACGTCATCAATATCCAGAACGGCGTGCTGGATTGCATCCGTGGGTCGGGCACCGAGCTGGTGGTCCACCCGTGCGACAAGAACAGCGCGGATTTTATCGACGAAATCCGCGAATTCGTGGAGTTGCAGCGCCTGTCCGGCGTGATCGTCCTGCCGCCCATCGCTGAAAACCGTCAACTGCTGGCCGCGCTCGATGATCTCGACGTGCCCTATGTGCGCATCACCGCCATGCCCGGCGATGAAAACACGCCACCTATCGTCTCGTCGCAGGTGGTGTCGCGCGACCGCATGGGCTGCCGCGCAGCAGCGGAGCATCTGGCCGATCTGGGGCACCGCCGTATCGGCTTCATCTCCGGCCCGGCGGGTTACGCCTCGGCGCGTCAACGCCGGCAGGGCTTCGATGAGGGGCTTGAGGCGCGCGGCCTGACGCTCGATAGCGCCCTGATCGTGCAGGGGGAATATACCTTCGAGTCGGGCTATGTGGCCGGTAAGGCACTGCTGTCGCAATCACCGCGCCCGACTGCCATTTTCAGTTCCAACGACGAAATGGCGGTCGGTGTCTATAAGGCCGCCGCCGAGTTGGGCCTCAGCGTCCCCGACGACCTCAGCGTGGTCGGCTATGACGACGCCCCCATCGCCGCCCGCGTCACCCCCGGCCTGACCAGCGTGCGCGCCCCCATCCGCGACATCGGCCGCGCGGCCGCCGATGCCCTGCTGGCGGAAAACCGCAAGGACAGTACCGTCTTCGATACGGCCCTGATCGTGCGGGAATCGACCGGCCCGGCTGACCCGTCGTTCAAGCCCTGAACCTGTTTTTGCGAACGAGTCTGGATCATTACGTTTCCCTGGAAACATAATGATCCAGCTTTTGTTTAGCCCTCGCCGGGCGGCGGCTGCGCCGCCTTGGCCGCCGCCTCAATGGCGGCCTGAGCGGAATGATTTTATGAAAATCCTTCCGCTCCAAATTAGACATTGATAAAAACCATGACACCGGTTACCTGTTACAGCGGGAGATCATGAGCCCGAAGACCGTCACAAAGTTCAGACAGAACGGTCCACGGTTTCGCTTTGTTTCGGTATCTATCACATGTCCAAGCCTTTGATTTTGAACGAAGACCGTCTGTTTTCGGCAGACCCGGCGCAGCGCGCGGTGGCCCGCGAACTGTATGCGCTGATCAAGGATTACCCCATCCTGTCGCCGCACGGTCATACGGACCCGCAATGGTTCGCCGATAATGCCAATTTCGGCAGCGCGACCGAGCTGTTTCTGGCGCCGGACCACTACATCTACCGCATGCTCTATTCGCAGGGCTATGATCTGAATGATCTGGGCGTGGGGTCCAAGGCCGGGCCTTCGACCGCCGATCCGCGCACGGCGTGGAAAATCTTTGCTGCCAATCAGCATCTGTTCCGCGGCACGCCGACTGCCATGTGGATGAACCACGTCTTTGGCCACATCATGGGCTTTGACAAGCGCCTCGATGAGACGACGGCGGATGATTATTTCGACCGCATCGGTGAGCTTCTGGCGTCTGACGCCTATAAGCCGCGCGCCCTGTTTGAACGCTTTAATATCGAGCTTCTGGCCACCACCGAGTCGCCGACCGATACGCTGGAGCACCATCAGAAAATTCGCGCGTCGGGCTGGAAGGGCCGCGTCGTCACCGCCTACCGCCCCGATCCGGTGATTGATGCCGAACACGAGGACTTCCGCGACAAGCTGAAAGTGTTTGCCGAGCTTTCCGGCGAAGACGTCTATAGCTGGAAGGGTTATCTGGCCGCGCACCGCAAACGCCGTGACTTTTTTATGGAGATGGGTGCGACCTCGACCGACCACGGCCACCCGACGGCCAAGACCGCCAATCTGTCGGCGGCAGAGTCCGAGGCCCTGTTCAACCGCATCATCGTCGGGGAATTTACCCCTGCCGATGCCGAGCTGTTCCGCGCCCAGATGCTGACCGAAATGGCGCGCATGAGCCTCGATGACGGGCTGACCATGCAGATTCACCCTGGCTCGTTCCGCAACCACAACCAGACGATCTTTGAAACTTTCGGGCGCGACAAGGGCTGCGACATCCCGCTGGCCACCGATTACGTCAATGATCTCAAGCCGCTGCTGGATGCGTTTGGCAACGAAAAGACCCTGACGGTCATCCTGTTCACGCTGGATGAGACCTCCTATTCGCGCGAACTGGCCCCGCTGGCCGGGCACTATCCGATCCTGAAACTCGGCCCGTCGTGGTGGTTCCACGATTCGCCCGAAGGCATGACGCGCTTCCGCGAACAGGTCACCGAAACCGCCGGCTTCTACA
>NZ_JAIWNX010000268.1 GCF_020217185.1 Asticcacaulis sp. | reverse complement strand
ATACGGTGGGCTTCAACGACGACACGCGCGCCTTCCTGTCGATCCCGGCGCGTCACGACGTCGCCCGCCGCATCGACGCCAACTTCCTGGCGCGTCTAGTGGTCGAACACCGCCTCGAACTGGAAGACGCGGCTGAGACGATCAAGGACCTGACCTATAACCTGCCCAAGGCGGCCTATAAGCTGTAAGGTTTTGGGGTTTGCTTAAAGAGGAAGGGGCCGACTGGCCCCTTCACCCGATAAATTACAAAGCCCTCCGGTGCCGTCCGGAGGGCTTTGCTACATTTGCCTTTGGCGGGGAGGTAAAAAAAGAGCCCCGCTGTTGCCAGCGAGGCTCCCTGTATCGGGGTGCAGGGGTCTGCGACCCCTGCGCTATCTAACCGGGCTTACTGAGCCGCCACCGTAGACGCCACATCGGCATATTCTTCGATCTGGTCGAAGTTCATATAGCGATAGACTTCCGCGCCCTTGGCATTGATGACGCCCATGTCGGAGAGGTATTCCTCGACGGTGGGCAGGCGGCCCAGCTTTGAGGCAATGGCCGACAGTTCCGCCGAGGCGAGGAAGACGTTGGTGTTCTTGCCCAGACGGTTGGGGAAGTTGCGGGTCGAGGTCGAAACGACGGTCGCCCCTTCGCGCACCTGCGCCTGATTGCCCATGCACAGCGAACAGCCCGGCATTTCCATACGCGCCCCGGCGGTGCCCAGCACGTTGTAATGGCCTTCCTTGGTCAGTTCGGCGGCGTCCATCTTGGTCGGCGGCGCGACCCACAGGCGCGTCGGGATGTCCTTCTTGCCGTTGAGCAGCAGGGAGGCGGCGCGGAAGTGGCCGATATTGGTCATGCACGAGCCGATGAACACTTCGTCGATGGCGGTGTTCTGCACGTCGGACAGAAGACGCGCATCGTCCGGATCGTTCGGGGCGCACAGGATCGGCTCTTTGATGTCGTTGAGGTCGATGTCGATGATCGCCGCGTATTCGGCGTCGGCATCGGCTTCCATCAGCACCGGGTTGGCCAGCCAGTCTTCCATCGCCTTGATGCGGCGCGACAGCGTGCGGGCGTCCTGATAGCCGTCGGCAATCATGTTTTTCATCAGCACGATGTTCGAGGTCATGTACTCGATGATCGGCTCTTTGTTGAGCTTCACGGTGCAGCCCGCCGCCGACCGTTCCGCCGAGGCGTCGGTCAGTTCGAACGCCTGTTCGACCTTCAGGTCCGGCAGGCCCTCGATTTCGAGGATGCGGCCGGAGAAGGCGTTGACCTTACCGGCCTTGGCCACGGTCAGGAGCCCGGCCTTGATGGCGTAGTAGGGGATGGCGTGGACAAGGTCGCGCAGGGTGATGCCCGGCTGAAGCTGGCCCTTGAAGCGGACAAGGATGGATTCCGGCATGTCGAGCGGCATGACGCCCGTCGCCGCGCCAAAGGCCACAAGGCCCGAACCGGCGGGGAAGGAAATCCCGATGGGGAAGCGGGTGTGCGAATCGCCACCGGTGCCAACCGTATCCGGCAGCAGCAGGCGGTTCAGCCACGAGTGGATGACTCCGTCGCCCGGACGCAGGGCCACGCCGCCGCGGTTGGAGATAAAGGCCGGCAGTTCGCGGTGCGTCTTGACATCGACCGGCTTCGGATAGGCCGCCGTGTGGCAGAAGGACTGCATGACCAGATCGGCCGAGAAGCCGAGGCAGGCGAGGTCTTTCAGTTCGTCGCGGGTCATCGGGCCCGTCGTGTCCTGTGAGCCAACCGTCGTCATCTTGGGCTCGCAATAGGTGCCCGGACGGATGCCCTGCCCTTCGGCCAGACCGCAGGCCTTGCCGACCATCTTTTGCGCCAGCGTGAAGCCCTTGCCCGAATCGACCGGGGCGACCGGCAGGCGGAAGGCGGTCGAAGCCGGCAGGCCCAGAAACTCACGCGCCTTGGCGGTCAGCGAGCGACCAATGATCAGGTTGATGCGGCCCCCGGCCTGCACTTCGTCCAGAATAACGTGCGACTTGAGCTGGAAGTCGGCAATCTTTTGACCGGCCTTTTCGACCTTGCCTTCATAGGGGTAGATGTCGATGACATCGCCCATATCCATCTGCGACACATCGACTTCGATGGGCAGGGCGCCGGAATCTTCCTGCGTGTTGAAGAAGATGGGGGCGATCTTGCCACCGAGCGTCACGCCGCCAAAGCGCTTGTTCGGCACGTAGGGGATGTCTTCGCCCGTGGCCCAGATGACCGAGTTGGTCGCCGATTTACGCGACGACCCGGTGCCGACCACGTCCCCGACATAGGCGACGAGGTTGCCTTTGGCTTTCAGGTCTTCGATGAACTGGATCGGGCCGCGCTTGCCGTCCTCTTCCGGCGTGATGCCGGGGCGGGCGTTCTTCAGCATGGCCAGATAGTGCAGCGGGATGTCCGGGCGCGACCAGGCGTCTGGCGCGGGCGACAGGTCGTCCGTATTGGTTTCGCCCGTGACCTTGAACACGGTGACGGTGATCTTTTCGGCGACCTTGGGGCGCGAGGTGAACCATTCGGCTTCGGCCCACGACTGGATCACGTCCTTGGCGTTCGCATTACCGGCCTTGGCCAGTTCCGCCACGTCGTGGAAGAAGTCGAACATCAGAAGCGTCTTTTTCAGCGCTTCGGCGGCGATCTTACCAACCACAGCGTCGCTCAGAAGGTCGATCAGCGGCTTGACGTTATAACCGCCAACCATGGTCCCCAGAAGCTCGGTCGCCTTTTCGCGGCTGATCAGTTCAACCGGGAAGTCGCCATGCGCCACCGCCGACAGGAAGGAGGCCTTGACCTTGGCCGCATCATCGACGCCCGGCGGCACGCGATAGGTGATCAGGTCGAGAAGGAACTCCGCTTCGCCGGCGGGCGGGTTCTTGATCAGTTCGATCACTTCGGCGGTTTGTTGCGCGGTCAGCGGCAGGGGCGGAATGCCAAGCGCGGCGCGCTCGGCCACATGGGCACGATAGGCTTCAAGCATCGGTACACCTTTGGAAAGGGTCTGGGGACGGACTTATGGAGTCCTTGGTTTGGCGCATATCGCAGGCGCGAAGCCTTGCATAGGCCGCAGGGGTAAAATGGGCGTGAAACGGCGCAGAAATTTGCATGGGTGAAGTTTGTTTTTCACTCCTGAACGGCGCTTTTGGCCATGATGCGTGCCTCAGGCGCTGGGCGGCTCGGTGTCGAGACAGGCCAGAACCTCCTGCCCAATATCGGTGGGCCAGACGGCAAGGCGCTGACGAAGTGCGGCACGATCCCCGGCAAACAGGGCGCGCGACGCCTCTTCAAAGCCCTCACGATCGCCCGCCAGAGTGACCATGACGCGATAGGCGGCATTGAGGCGCGCCCTGGGGTCCGGGCCGCCTTTGCGCGCCGCGTCGATCAGCTTGCGCAAGGTCACCGAGGCGCCCCCCGGCTGCTGCGACAGCCACTCCCAATGACGCGGCAGAAGCGTGACTTCGCGCGGCACGACCCCCAGCTTTGGCCGTCCGCGTTTGACGGTTTCTGGCGCGGTTTCAGGTGTGGGGGCATAGCGCGCCTGAATGGCCGCCGCGTCGCCGCGCAGGTCGAGATCGACGACCGCACCCGTCGCGCGATCAAGGACGATAACGGGGGCGTCGGGCTGAGCCGCAAGGGCCTTGTGGGCAGCCAGTGCGGCTTCGGCGGGCGGGCCAACGATCAGACGGCGGGCGGCCTGAAACACGGCGTAGAGGGGTTCGGACGTCATCAGGTTCTCAGAATTTATTTTACCCGGATAAAAATATGCGTTATCAGCGCCGCTGTCAAAGGAGGAGATCATGGACAGCCATGAAAAGAAGGCGGCCATCGCGGCCTATAAGGAACGCAAGGCGGTGAGCGGGGTCTATGCGGTGATCTGCAACGCCACGGGCGAGACGTGGGTGGGGGCCAGCCGCAATCTGGAGGCGCAGCAGAACGGCCTGTGGTTTACGCTGCGACTGGGCAGCCACCGCCACGCCAGCCTGCAAGCCGCCTGGAACGCGCATGGCGAGACAGAGTTTCGCTATGAGGCGCTGGATCGCGTTCCGGAGGACTATTCCGAAATGGCGCGCAAGGACGATCTGAAACGCCGCAAAGATCTTTGGCAGCAGCGGTTACAGGCGGAGGGGTTGCTGTAAAAAAAGAGCCCCGCCGGTGACGACGGGGCTCCTCAATCGGGGGGCAGGGGGCAAGCCCCCTGCCTGCTTTACCAAACCTAGCCGCGGGCCAGATTGCGCAGCACGTAAGGCATCACGCCGCCGTTCTTGAAATATTCAAGCTCGGTCGGGGTGTCGATGCGGCAGCGGACCGGGAAGCGGGCCACCTTGCCGTCCGAGGCGCGGAACAGCTCAACGATCAGTTCCTGACGCGGCTGGACGTTTTCGAGGCCGCGGATGGTGACGATTTCCTCACCGGTCAGGCCCAGCTTCTGCCAGCCGTCGATCTTGAACTGCAAGGGCAGGACGCCCATGCCGACCAGGTTGGAGCGGTGGATGCGCTCGAACGACTCGGCGATGACGGCGCGCACGCCCTGAAGCTTGGTGCCCTTGGCCGCCCAGTCGCGCGAGGAACCCGTGCCGTATTCCTTACCCGCGAAGATGACCATGCTGCGGCCTTCGGCCTTGTAGCGCATGGCGGCATCATAGATGGCCATGACGTCGCCCGACGGGAAGTGCTTGGTCACGCCGCCTTCGATGTCCGGCGTGATCTTGTTGCGGATGCGGATATTGGCGAAGGTGCCGCGCATCATGACTTCGTGGTGACCGCGACGCGCGCCGTAGGAGTTGAACTCCGACACCGGCACGTCGTGGTTGGTCAGCCACTGACCGGCGGGCGAGGTCTTCTTGATCGAACCGGCCGGCGAAATGTGGTCGGTGGTGATCGAGTCGCCGAAGATGCCGAGCACACGGGCTTCGACGATGTCGGTGACCTTCTCCGGCGTCATGGTCATGCCCTCAAAATAGGGCGGGTTGGCGACGTAGGTCGAGGTGGCGTCCCACTGATAGGTCTGACCGCCGGACACGGAGATGGCCTGCCAGTGTTCGTCGCCCTTGAAGACGTCGGCATAGCGGGCGCTGAACTTGTCATGGGTGACGTTGGCGCGCTGAATCTCGGCGATCTCGGCATTGGTGGGCCAGATGTCCTTGAGATAGACCGGCTCACCGTTGCTGCCGGTGCCCAGGGGATCGGTCGTCAGATTGACGTTCAGCGATCCGGCCAGCGCATAGGCGACGACCAGCGGCGGCGAGGCCAGATAGTTGGCGCGCACGTCGGGGTTCACACGGCCTTCGAAATTGCGGTTGCCCGACAAGACCGAGCAGGCGACGAGATCGGCTTCGTTGATGGCCGCCGAAATGGCTTCGGGCAGCGGGCCGGAATTGCCGATGCAGGTGGTGCAGCCATAGCCGGTCAGGTTGAAGCCCAGCGCATCGAGATCGGCGGTCAGGCCCGCGGCATTCAGATAATCGGTGACGACCTGAGAACCGGGGGCCAGCGAGGTCTTAACCCACGGCTTGACGCTGAGGCCCAGCGCCTTGGCCTTACGCGCCACCAGACCGGCGGCGATCAGCACCGACGGGTTGGAGGTGTTGGTGCACGAGGTGATGGCGGCAATGACCACATCGCCGTGCTTGACGCTGTAGTCGGTACCGGCGACGGGGGCCGAGCGGGTTTCATCGCCCGCCTTGTTGAACTCACCGCTCAGGGCCTTGGCAAATTCCGCCGCCGCGTCGGTCAGCAGCACGCGGTCCTGCGGACGCTTGGGACCGGCCAGAGACGGCAGCACGCCACCAAGGTCAAGCTCCAGCGTATCGGTGAAGACCGGATCGTTTTCCGGATCGAGCCACAGGCCTTGCTGTTTGGCATAGGCTTCGACCAGAGCGACGCGGGCGGGCTCGCGGTTGGTGGCCGTCAGATAGTCGATGGTCGCCTGCGACACCGGGAAGAAGCCGCAGGTCGCGCCATATTCCGGAGCCATATTGGCAATGGTCGCCTGATCTTCCAGCGACAGGGTGGTCAGGCCTTCGCCGAAATATTCAACAAACTTGCCCACCACGCCCTTTTTGCGCAGCATCTGGGTGATGGTCAGGACAAGGTCGGTGGCGGTGGCGCCTTCCGGCAGGCGACCGGTCAGCTTAAAGCCGATCACTTCGGGGATCAGCATGGGGATGGGCTGACCCAGCATGGCGGCTTCGGCCTCGATGCCGCCGACGCCCCAGCCGAGCACGCTCAGGCCGTTGACCATGGTGGTGTGCGAATCGGTGCCGACCACCGTGTCGGGATAGGCGACTTCACCGCCCGCCGCTACACTGGTCCACACGGTTTGCGCCAGATATTCCAGATTGACCTGATGGCAGATGCCGGTGCCCGGCGGCACGACGCGGAAATTGTTGAAGGCCGACGAGCCCCAGCGCAGGAAGTTATAGCGCTCCATATTGCGCTCATATTCGCGGTCCACATTCTTTTTGGCCGCATCAGCCGTGCCGAAATAATCGACCATGACCGAGTGGTCGATGACCAGGTCCACTGGGTTGAGCGGATTGATCTTGGCCGGATCAGCCCCCAGCTTGACCATGGCGTCGCGCATGGCCGCAAGGTCCACCACCGCCGGGACGCCGGTGAAGTCCTGCATCAGGACGCGCGCCGGGCGGAAAGCGATTTCATGTTCGACCGAGCCCTTATTGTCGATCCAGTTGGCCAGCGCCTGAATATCGGCCTTGGTCACCGACACGCCGTCTTCGTTGCGCAGCAGGTTTTCCAGCAGCACTTTCAGCGAAGCGGGCAGCCGCGAGATGTTGGGCAGGCCGTTGGCTTCGGCGGCCTTCAGGTCAAAATAGGTGTAGGTGTGGTCGCCGACGGTGAGTTCGGCCTTAGAAATAAAGCTGTCGAGGGACATGGTCGCTTTTCCTTCCGACCGCGTAAGGTGGGAACATCGCGGCCCCCAATGGGCCTGAAACCGGCGTCGCGCGTTCCGCCCTGACGGACGCACAGGGTCCTGTCCGGGGTCGCACGGTTACCGGCCGATGGCGCGGTCAATTGCCTTCTAAACCGCTTCCGGCTACTCGTCTATGAAGAAGCCCCCGCCGTGGGGAATTTGTTCGGAAGTTTTCGCCTGATGGCCCTCTCTCTTGCGGTGGACGCGCTGAGCCTGAAAAAAGGCTACCGCCATCTGATCCATGACCTGTCGTTTTCCGTCGCACCGGGTGAGTGCGTCGCCCTGACCGGGGCCAATGGGGTGGGCAAGACGACGCTGCTGCGCACACTGGCCGGGTTTATCCGCCCCGACGGCGGCCGCGTGCGCTATGTGGACGGCGTCGATCCGGAGGGGTCAATGGCGGCGCAGGCCCATTATCTCGGTCACGCCGAAGCCCTGTCGCCGGGACGTCTGGCCGGGGCGGAGCTGGACTTTCAGCGCACCTTTCTGGGGGGCACGGCGGCGGGACAGGCCGAGGCGATCCGGCGGCTGAACCTGTCGCCCCTGCTGGATCTGGAAACACGGATGCTGTCGGCGGGACAGAAGCGACGACTGTCGTGCGCACGGCTGATTATGGCGAAGCGCCCCGTCTGGCTGCTCGATGAGCCTATGTCGCCGCTCGATGCCGAACACCGGGCGAAGCTGGCCGAGCTGATGCGGGCACATCTGAGTGCAGGCGGGCTGATTGTCTGCGCCGTGCACGATCCGCTGCCGTTTGAGGTGCGCGAACTGCGACTGACGGCACCGGCGATGGAGGCGGTCTATGGGTGAGTTAAAGGCGAGCCCCGCCTCCCCTTCCCTCGCCCTGTTGAAGCGCGATCTGGGTCTGTCTCTGGCGCGCGGCGGCGGGCCGGTGCTGGCCGCCGGATTCTATCTGACCCTGATGGCCATGGTGCCGCTCAGCCTCGGACCGGAGGCGCAAACCCTGTCGAAGATCGCGCCGGGCCTGACCTGGCTGTGTCTGGCGCTGGCCTCCCTTTTGTCGCTGGAACGGCTGTTTGAGCGCGATTACGAAGACGGGGTGTTCGACCTGTTGCGCACCGGGCCGCTGGCGCTCGAATGGGTGGCGTTTCTCAAATGTCTGGCCCAGTGGCTGGGCACGGGCCTGATCCTGTCTCTGATGACGCCGGTGGTAATGATCCTGCTGGGCGCGCCCGTGGGCGTGGCTGGTCTGGCGCTGGTGGCGGCCCTGATCGGCTCGCTCAGCTTTGCCCTGATCGGGGGCGCGGGGGCGTCACTCACCCTCGGCTCACGTAAGGGCGGGGTGCTGATCGCCCTGCTGGTCCTGCCCTTCTATGTGCCGCCGGTCATTTTCGGCGCGGGCCTGATGCAGGCCTTCGTCACCGGTGCCCCCGTGTTTCAGGCGCTCAGCCTGCTCTGCGCCTACGGCCTGTTTGCGCTGGCGCTGGGCCCCATCGCCATGGGCGCGGCGCTGCGCAGTGCGTTAAATTGACAGACTTGTCGCTCTTCGTGAAACCGCCTATGTGAGACACCCATGATCATAAGCTGGCTGGCCAATCCGGACCGTTTCTCGAAGGTGTTTGCGCCCGTGCGCCCGTGGGTGGCGGGGCTGAGCCTCGTGCTGTTTGCGTGGGGGCTTTATCTCTGCTTCGCCTCGCCCGAAGACTATCAGCAGGGCGACACGGTGCGCATCATGTATATCCACGTCCCGGCGGCGTGGATGGCGCTGTTTACCTATCTTGTCATGGGCGTGGCGAGCTTCTTCGGCCTGATCTTCCGTCATGCCCTGGCCGATGCCGCTGCCAAGGCCGCTGCCCCCATAGGCGCGGTCTTCACCGCACTGGCCCTGATCACCGGGTCCTTGTGGGGTAAGCCCATGTGGGGCACCTGGTGGGAATGGGACGGGCGCATGACCTCGGTGCTGGTGCTGTTCCTCTTCTATATCGGCTATATCGCCCTGCACGCCTCGATCGAAGACGAACAGAGGGCGGCCAAATCAACCGCCATTCTGGCCCTGATCGGCCTGATCAACCTGCCCATCATCAAGTTTTCGGTCGATTGGTGGAACACCCTGCATCAGGGCGCTTCGGTTTTCCGGCCGGATGGCCCCACCGTCGCGCCGTCCATGCTGTGGCCGCTGCTGGTGATGGCACTGGCCTATAAGGCACTGTTCGTGTGGCTGTGGCTGATCCGCATAGATACGGAAATCCTGAGCCGCAAATATAACGGACTGCGGGCGCGTCTCGGCTTCCGCGAAGGAGGGGCGTAATGGATCTGGATATGGGCAAGTACGCCTTTTTCGTCTGGGGCAGCTATGGCGTGACGGCGCTGGCCCTGCTCAGCCTCACCGTGCTGAGCGTGCGCGCGCATCGTGACCGCGCGGCGAAGCTCAAGGCGTTGCAGGAGACTCTGGCCGCTGAAAAGGCACAAAAGGTGGACGCATGAAGCGCCTTCTGCTGGCCGCGCCTCTGGTCCTGCTGGTAGGGCTTGCGGCCATACTCGGCTGGTACAATTTCCATAAAAAGACCGACTACGCCCCGGCGGAGCTGGTCGGCAAGCCGTTGCCGGCGCGCCAACTGACCGATCTGCACGACGGGTCGCTGGCCTCCTTGCCGGCGATCGCGCGTGCGTCGGGCAAGCCGGTTCTGGTCAATGTCTTTGCCTCGTGGTGTACGCCGTGTCTGGCCGAGCACCCCTATCTGATGGACCTGAAGGCCAAGGGTGTCATCATTATCGGCATCGACCATAAGGATACGCCGATCAATGGGCTGAGCTTTATCGAAAAGCACGGCAATCCCTACGCGCGCATACTGTCCGACGAAGACGGGCAGATGGGGCTCGATCTGGGGATTTCAGGTGTGCCGGAAACCTTTATCGTCGGCGCGGACGGCGTGGTGATCGACAAGATCACCGGCCCGATCGTGCCGGAAACCGTGCCTGCGGTGTACAAGGCCGTCAGTGAAGGGACGAAGCTGCCTTAATTATACCAACGGCCGAAGATGCTGACCGCATCCGGCCGTTGAAGAAGCGAGAATTTCTCATATGTGTCAGTGACATGAGAAATTCTCGAATGGA
>NZ_JAIWNX010000267.1 GCF_020217185.1 Asticcacaulis sp. | reverse complement strand
CATCCTGTGGGCATGGCTTTGGACACGCACAGCACAGAGGAGAGACTAAGCCCGGAGGTTCGGCGCCGCCGTTTGCGCGCCTTTGCCGACCGGATGCTGCTGCGCGCTGAGGCTCTGGACGATCCCGAAGACATGCAAGGCGTTGAGCGCGCGGTGCGCGTGGCGGCGGTCATTGAGCGCATCTATAGCCGCTGCGACCGCGCCGAAACCCAGGCCCCTGATCCGCGCAAGCTGGAGGCCGAGCGGGCGCAGCACTACAACGAAGCGCTCAAGGCGCGCGTCTCATTGGCCGGAACGCTGAAGTGGGCGCAGGCGCGGCGCACCGAGCTGGGGCCGTGGTGGGAGGCGGCGAAACGCGAAGCCACCTCGCCCCGCCCTCAAGCCGACGCAGTGCCAGCGCCTGCGCCAAAAGGGGTTAAGCCTGAGGCGGCCAAGGTGGTTGATCGTCCCCTGCCTGTGCCGGGGGTGACGCCGATGGCGGGGGCTCAGGCGCCGGTGAGGGCTGCGGGGGCTGGGTTTCGTCCGAAAGCGCCCCTCGCTCCGGCGGCCCTGCCCGGTCTGACGCCGCAGCCGTCGAAAGCGGCGCAACTGGTGTCGCAATTGCGTCGGCAAGGGACGCAGACACAGCCCCCAACCGCCCCACCGTGAGTGGGGCCTGACGCGGGGTTTTGCAAATGTCAGCGGGTGGGTTTTGGGAAAGAAAGACCCCCCACCACCGCATCTCACCTGATGTCGCTACGCGCATCAGGCTCGTGCGGTCCCCCTCCCCAACAAGTTGGGGAGGTATAAGGGAGGTGTGAACCTTCCCCGCAACGCAGGGACCGAGGGCAAGAAAAGCCACCGTCCCGCGCCACCCGGACACCCGCCTGCCAACCTTGGGGGATCGCCCTTCCTTATACCTCCCCAGGTTACTGGGGAGGGGGACCGCACGAGCCTGTCTGAGCCTAAGCGAAGACAGGTGAGATGTGGTGGTGGGGGCTTTCTGAGTTTCAACACCGGCGTGGGCGGCGGGTTCGCATCACCCCACCCCCGCATCGCCTTCGCTGCGCTCAGTTGTGCGGTCCCCGGCACCGGCCGCCCGGCTCCCCGCACTGAAGTGCAGGGAGGTGTAAGGGAGGGAGATCTGACCGCGGGCGCTATAACCCAACAAGCCGGGAGGTATAAGGCAGGGTGGTTCCGTACATCGCTCCAAACAGGGGGACTCACCAAAAAGGCCCACCTTCGCGGGTGGGCCTTCCGGGGTGGCAATGTGTGTCAGACGACTACACGCGCGTCAGGCGTTTGATCACGCGGTCGCGTCCCATCGCGGCCATGACCTCATGCAGGTCGGGCGTTTGCGGCTGGCCCAGAAGCAGGACGCGGAAGATCTTGGCCACGTCGGCGACCGTGCCTTTGTAGAGTTCGGGGTTGCGCTTGTAATCGCCGGCCTTTTCGGCAAAGCCGCGCTCGCGGGCAATGGTCTTGACCTTATCGAACCACGCTTCCTTGCTGTCGGCCTCATCATAGACGCCCATGAAGTCGCTCACGATCTCACGCACCTCTTCGGCCGTGCGATTGCCCAGAACGCTCAGCGCGTCTTCGGCCGTGGAGGTAAATTCGGAGTCGAAGAAGGGCGCCATCAGGGCCCTGGCGTCCTGCCATTTGGCGATGTCCTTGCGCGCGTTCGGGCCGCCGCGCTCGATCGACAGGATGGCGGTGGCGTAGGCCTTTTCGGCCTCCAGCACCGCCGCAAAGGGGGCGTCATGCTGTTTGGCCCATTCGACGATCTGCGCATAGACTTCTTCGGCGCTCAGGCGGGCCACGATGTCGCGGCTGATGTTATCGAGCTTGGTGAAGTCGAACAGCGGTCCGTTGCTCTTGGCCAGACGCTCGAACGACAGCGGGAAGCTGCGGTAATCGGCGGTGGGGTTTTCCTTGCGCCAGTCTTCGAAATTGGAGTTGGCCAGGTTGAGCAGGTATTCGATCAGGGCGGCGGGCGGATAGCCGTGATCCATGAAGTAGATGACGCTGGCTTCCGGGTCCTTGCGCTTGCTCAGCTTGCGCTTGGACGACCCGTCCAGCTTGTTGATCGGCGCGATATGCGCATAGGTCGGCGGCGTCCAGCCCAGCGACTGGAACAGTTGCAGGTGCGTCGGCAGCGAGGCCAGCCACTCATCGCCGCGGATGACGTGGGTGGTGCGCATCAGGTGGTCATCGACGGCGTGGGCGAGGTGATAGGTCGGCAGGCGGTCGGACTTCATGATGACGATGTCCTGATCGCTTTCCGGGAAGGTGCGCTCACCGAAGATCAGATCGGTGACGGCGACCTTTTCGGCCGGATTGCCGGGCGAGCGGAAGCGGATCACATAGGGCTTGCCAGCCTTGAGGGCCTCAAGCGCCTCTTCCAGCGGCTTGTGACGCCAGATGGCCCAGTCGCCGTAATAGCCGGGGGCGACGCTGCGCAGTTGCTGGCGCGTGCGCAGTTCGTCCAGTTCTTCGGGCGAGCAGAAGCAGGGATAGGCCTTGCCCTCCTGCATCAGGTGGCGGACATAGGCCTGATAGAGGCTCATGCGGGCGCTTTGGGTATAGGGGCCATAGGCACCGTGCTCGACGCCCTGAACGTCGCGGCCTTCGTTTACGACGACGCCGAAGTGCTCAAAGGCGCTGGAGATAAAGTCCGTGGCGCCTTCGACCTCACGCTTCTTGTCGGTGTCTTCGATGCGCAGGAAGAAGACGCCGCCGCTTTGCTGCGCGAAACGTTCGGACAGCAGGCCGACATAGAGGGTGCCAATGTGCATCATGCCCGTCGGGCTGGGGCCGGCGCGGGTGACCATGGCCCCTTGCGGCAGGTCGCGCGGGGGGTAACGGGCTTCCAGCTCGGCCGGGGTCGGCAGGGCGTCCGGGAAGATCAGGTCGATCACTTCGGACAATAGCTCGGCATGGGGTGCAGGGGTCATGGGTTTCTAAAATCAAGAGGCGCAAAAAAGAGTTGGGGTAGTTACATCACATTCGACAGGATGGCTACCCGTGGCAGGGATGCGAGCGACAGCCATGCAGAGATTTTTGAAGGAGAAGGTGGTGGTTGGAGGCGGGATCGAACCGCCGACCTGCGGGTTATGAATCCGCCGCTCTAACCATCTGAGCTACCCAACCAGCCGGGTTTCCGCAGGCGGACAAAGGTCCACGCCTTGGGAAGGCGCCCGCTATATCCAAATTGAGCCGGGGGTTCAAGTGCGCTTTTTCAGTTTTCCGGGTGAAATGAGTTGATAAGGCTCTTGAGGCGCGCATGACCGGCGATCAGGCCGTAGGTTTCCAGCGCATGGGCCTGCGCGTGGCAGGCGCGGTCGAGTATGGGCAGCCAGTCCTGCAGGATGGCCTCAATGGCCTCGGCCAGAGCCTGCGGGTCTTCGGGCGGGATCAGGGTGGCCAGTTCGCCGTCCTGAAGGATATGGCGCGGCCCGTCGATGCGGGTGGAGACGATGGGGACGCCAGCGGCCATGGCTTCGGCCACCACCAGTCCGAAGGGCTCAACGCGCGACGACAGGACGAACAGGTCGAGCGACGCCACAAAGTCGCCTGCCGGTTCGATCCAGCCCGGAAGGGTGACGCGGTCTTCCAGCTTCAGTTCGGCGATCAGCGCCTCCAGCGCCGCCTTTTCCGGGCCGTCTCCGGCAATGAGCAGCGATACCTCGGCGCCGCGGTCGCGCAGAAGACCTGCGGCGCGGATCAGCACGTCAAAGCCTTTGTTGACATGCAGCCGCCCCAGCGAGCCGACACGCGGCGCATCGAGGGGAAAGGTCTTGACCGGGTGCATGACCAGCGGCGTGAAGTTTTCCAGCAGGTGCGTGTCCAGTCGCGGATAACGGGCGGTAATGGCGGCCTGAACGGCGGGCGACACGGCGATGGCGGCGCGCAGTTTGGTCAGGCCCGGCTTGAAGCGGAAATTGTGCACCACCCCCAGAGTCTGACGCCCCAGCCCCGCCAGCGGGTGCCCGGCCAGAGCGATGGCGCGGTTGCCGTGGGCGATGATCAGATCGGCCTGAAAGCGTTTGGCCAGCGCTTTCAGGCGCAAGGCCGCCAGCGGGTCACCGGTAAAGCCGCTGTTGAGGCGGGCGAACTGTGCGGGTTTGAGCTTTTCGGCCAGCACGCCTTTGGCGTGACCGATGCTCAGCACCTCAAAGCCTTCGGCCACCAGAGCCTCGTGATAGCGCACGGCCATGCTTTCCAGCCCGCCGCGTCCCTTGGCCAGCATCAGATTGATAATACGCATGAGCGGCTCCCTTTGCCCCGGTGTACTCCGGTGTGTGTGCCACGAAAAGGCCTCGCGCCCGAAAGGGACGGTTTTCTCGTCGCGCAGACGGTCAGTCAGCGGAATAAGGGTGGATTTTTTTGCACAATGCGCTTTTATGGAAATGACTTTTCACAAAATGCAGACGAGGGGGCAAAGGTGTCCGCTGATATCGACGAACTGGATGCGCGGATACTGACCCTGGTGCAGGAAGATGCCAACCTGTCGGTGGCGGAGATTGCCGAGAAGGTCAATCTGTCGCCCTCACCTTGCTGGCGGCGTCTGAAACGGCTGGAAGACATAGGCGTCATCCGCAAGCGCGTGACGTTGCTGGAGCCCGACCAACTGGGGCTGGGTTTTGAGGTCTATGCGGCGGTCAAGCTGTCTTTGCCGTCGCGCGAAAACCTCGAAGCCTTTGAGGCGCGGCTGGCCGAATGGCCGGAAATCGTCTCCTGCGCCACGGTGACCGGGCGTGAAGACTATATGCTGCGTATCGTGACGCGCGACATGCACGCCTATGACGACTTCATGCGCGACAAATTATTGGCCTCCGACCTCGTTTCCGCCATAGAAAGTCGTATCGTCATCCGCTCGGTGAAAACCACGACCGCCTTGCCGTTGAAACTTGTCGTCCCCGGAGCAGACGGTTAGGTTTTCGTCGGGTTGAATGGATGAGAGAGGACCGGATGAAGACGTCCCTGATCGCGTTGGCGGTATTGGCCGCGGTAATGGCGGGCCCCGCCGCCGCGCAAAAGATTGACCCGGCCTCTGACCTTGGCCGCTTTCATGCCCTGCGCGCCGAAGGCATGGCCGCCCTGCAGAAGGATGATCGTCAGACCGCGCTCGACCGCCTGACGCAGGCGGGGGAGATTTTGCCGGATTCGCCGTCGGTCCTGCTGCTGAAGGCGCAGGCGGCGCTGGAGCTGAAGCGCAAACCGGCGGCGCGGGCGGCGCTGATCGACTATCTGAAGCGGGGTCTGGTGCTCGATCTGGGGCGTTATCCGGAACTCAACGCGATCTGGGACGCCGATCTGGAATCGCTTCAGGCGGCCAATACGGCGCGCATCGGCAGCCTGAAGACGCTCAATCGCCTGACCGGCCTCACTCTGGTCGAAGGGGTGGCGGTGCTTGACGACGGGACGCTTCTGGCCACCAGCCTGCGCAACGGCGTCGTCGGGCCGCTCACCGACGCGGGCATAGACAAGCGCCTGTCGTTGCGGGCCGGTGTGGCCGCCAATGCCATCGCGGTCAGGGACGGCGTTCTGTGGGCCTCGACCTCGGCGTCGCGTCAGACCGTGGGCTATGCGCCCGATGCCAAAATTGTCTCCAAGCTGATCAAGGTCGATCTGGCCACGGGCAAGATACTGGCGCAGTTCGAAGACAAGCGGCCGGACCGTCGGCTGGCCGACCTGCATGCGGGTAAGGAAGACCTCTATGTGTCGGATGGCAATACGGGCGAGGTGCTGCGCCTGACCGGCTATCAGGGCAAGCTACAGGTGCTGATCCCCGAAGGCTATCTCGGCTCACCGCAGGGGCTTGTGGAGAATGCTGACGCCAGCGCGCTGATCGTCGCCGACTATGCGTCGGGGCTTTACCGCGTCGATCTGGGCAAGGGGACCCTGACGCGGCTGGTTGCGCCTGCGGGGGCGGCACTGCTGGGGATTGACGGACTATATCGCTACGGCAACGACCTGATTGCCGTACAAAACGGCTTTAAACCCAACCGTATCCTGCGCCTGCGGATGAGTGCCGACTGGAGCGCGGTGGAAAAGGCCGAGGTCCTGCTGCGCGGGCACCCCGACCTTGAGGAACCGAGCGGCGGTCAGGTGATCGGTGACCGCTTCGTCTTTGTGGCGCGCAGTCAGTGGTCGGAGTTTGACGATAAGGGCAATATCCGCCGCGATACCCCGGCTCCGGTGGTCATCGGCGAAATCCCGCTCAAGCCGTAAATCCGGACAAAGGACGTGCAACACGTCCCTGTACGGCACACACAGCGTTAACCGCGTTACGCCGGACGCACGAAAAACCTAATCGTCTCAATCCCGTGTTTGGTTAACGAAAGGTCTTTACCGCCGTTAACCTTTGTGGCAGTGGTTGGCACCGTTCCTGCTTAGAACAGGACAGGCAGCCACATCCTGTACCCATACGGGATAACAACGCTGCACACAGGCGGAGACGATGATGCGGGCACTGGCAATCGCGATGGTGGGTATGATGTTAGCGGGCACCGCCGGTGCCGCCGATCTGCGCACCGATGTGTCCAGGGCCCCCTTTAACGGTCTGTCCACCTCGCTCAAGGGCGACTTTGACGGCGATGGCCGTATCGACGACGTGGTGTTCAGCGCCGAAGAGGGCGACCGTCAGGCCGTCTATATGCGCCTCGGTCGTGGCGAAGAGGTCAAGATCATCAGCCTGGATGCGCGTCTGGCGGCTCAGGTGCAGCGTGCCCCGGCGGCGACCTATGCCGTCGATTGCGGCAGCTTTGCCGACCACTGCAATGGCGATATCGAAACGCATACCGACGGTCTGATCCTGTCTCTGGATGACGGCGTAACGGTACTGGTGCACTGGAACGGGCAAGCCTTCGATCAGGACTTTGTCCACAGTGATGAGGTGCGTTTAAGCCGCGCCGTGGCGACCCTGTTTGCCTTTAATCCGTAAGCAAAAACAATGCTCTGGTGCCTAAATACCGGCGCGTCTGAAATAGTCCCGTTTTTTAGATTTAATCGCATTCTCAGGCCTCCGTTAGCCCTGAATTTTAGGTTTTCATCAACCCACTGTCCGTAAGCCTTGGACATGGGGTGTGGCGACGTCATGGCTGATGTCGCACAGAAGAAAAGACACATATTATGGGACGATCGGCTGACTATTCCGGCGAAAGGTGCGCCATTGCGGCGGCCATAGACATCGTCGGAGAACCGTGGACCCTGCTCATCGTGCGCAATGCCTTTCTGGGGCATAGCCGCTTTGAGCAATGGCAAAAGAGCCTGGGCGTGGCGCGCAATGTGCTGGCGGCGCGGTTAAAGCGTCTGGTGGCGCTGGGCCTGATGCAGGCCGTGGTGTATTCCGAACGCCCGCTGCGCCACGAATATGTGCTGACCGAAAAGGGGCGCAGCCTCAAGGGCGTGCTGGTCGCGCTCTACGGATGGGGGCGTCAGCACGTCTATGATGACGACGATGGCCCCTTCTTTGAGCTGGTTCACGACGACTGCAAGGGCCTCTTTATCACCCAGCCCCAATGCGAGGCCTGCGGTGAGATGATCGGCGAACACAGTGTGCTGAAGGCGCGCGAAGACGGCCGGGGTATGACCCTGTCGGAACTCTATGCCCGCAAAGGTATCGCTGTGGATTAAACCGCAAACTCTATGGCGCGGGTGCGTTCAATAAAGCCGCCGCCCAGCACGCGGTCCTCGTCCGCCGGATCATAGAGGACGCAGGCCTGACCGGGGGCGACGCCTTCTTCCGAAGCGTCAAATACCACCTCGACCTGACCCTCATGCAGGTTAAGCCGCGCCGGGACCGGCGGGCGGGTCGAACGCACGCGCGCCAGCACCGGCAGTTGGGCGGCGGCGGCGGTTTCCAGCGTCTCGTGATCGCCCAGCCAGTTGGTTTCCTTCATGACGAGGGCAGCCGTGTTCAGGGCTTCACGCGGGCCGACGATAACCCGGCGCGTCTCGGCATCGAGCTTGATGACAAACAAGGGCTCGCCCACGGCGATATTGAGCCCGCGCCGCTGGCCAATCGTATAGCCGGTAATGCCCTGATGCCGCCCCAGAACGCGCCCGTCGAGGTGCACGATGTCGCCCGCTTCGCGGCCCTGCGGACGCAGCCGGTCGATCAGGGTGGTGTACTTGCCTTCGGGCACGAAGCAGATGTCCTGCGAATCCGGCTTGGCGGCGACGTTGAGCCCCATCTGACGGGCAATGTCGCGCACCTGCGGCTTGGGGATATCGGCCAGCGGAAAGCGCAGGAAATCGAGCTGTTCGCGCGTGGTAGCGAACAGGAAATAGGACTGGTCGCGGTTGCGATCGACGGCGCGGCGCAGTTCGGCGCGGTTGCCTGTATCGCGGCGTTCGACATAGTGGCCGGTGGCCATGGCCTCAGCCCCCAGATCGCGGGCGACGTCCAGCAGGTCGCGGAACTTGACCGTCTGGTTGCAGCGGATGCACGGCACCGGGGTTTCGCCGCGCAGATAGGAGTCGGCAAACTCCTCGATCACTGAGTCCTTGAAGCGGCTCTCATAGTCCAGCACGTAGTGGGCAATACCGATCTTTTCGGCGGCGATGCGGGCGTCGTGGATGTCCTGCCCGGCACAGCAGGCGCCGGTCTTTTTCAGCGCCTGTCCGTGGTCGTAAAGCTGAAGCGTGACGCCAATCACCTCATAGCCAGCGGCGTGCAAAAGGGCGGCGGCGACCGACGAATCCACCCCGCCTGACATGGCCGCGACGACGCGCGCGCCTTGCGGCAGGCCGACGCTGTGGCGCACGCGCGCAATCGCTTCGCCCAGATCGGCGGTATCAAAAACAGGCACAGGGCAGGCAGGTACAGACGCGGTCATGGCTCGCTAAATAAGGCTTTTGCCACCAAAAGAGTAGGGGGCGGTGCAACTATTTGAGCGGAATGATTATAGAAATCATTCCGCTCAAAACAGAAGGCCCCGCCGGAAGACGGGGCCTTTTTGCTTTCATCCCGAATGGGCGGCTCAGGCGCGGATGCGAAGGCTTTGGGGCGACGATCCGGCGGGAGGGCGTCCCGGGTTTTCATCTCAAGGCCTTCAGACCCAGGCGTGAACGGCGCAACATTCAGATGGCCCCGCGCGGGGTCTTTGGATGTGGCTGACCACGTCCTTATAATAGACCCTGCGGCCTTGTGGATAAATTCACAAAGCGGTGAGCGCGCCTATCTCAGCAGGTCGAGCAGGGACACCGACTTGAGATTGGCCACCACCTGCGACGCCGCCTGCACCGTCAGGTCCGCCTGTTCCAGCTTGGTATAGGCGTCGGCCATGTTGATATCGGTCTTGTTCGAGATGAGATTGCTCAGGCTGCTTTCCTGACCTTCCAGCGATTTCAGGGTGTTTTCGACGCGATTCTGGAACGTACCGTTGAGCGCCGTATGGTCCACCATCTTGGTATAGGCGGCATTCATGCGTGTCGCGAAGCCCTGAAGCGTGGCCTGCTGCGCATCGGTCATGGTGCCCTGCATGGGGGCATTGGCATCGATAAAGGCCTTCATTTCGCGAAAGAGGGTGACGCCTTCGTCGCCAATTTCGCTGGCCAGCATACCGGTTTGCAGGGTGGTGGTGGCGTCGATCTTTGAGGCTTTTTTCACGCTGCCATTCTTGAAGGTATCGGCCACAGCCGTCGCGGCCAGATCATTCAGCGAAGTGGCCGCCAGCGGGGCTTCGCCCTCATTGCCGCCGCCGAACAGGTAGGTCCCCTGATGTTTGTAGTTCAGGCCGTCGGCAAAGGCCATATAGCTCGATTGCAGCACGGTGGTCAGCCCATCCAGCGACTTGCTGGCGATGGCGTCCATAATCCCGTCCTTGCCGGTAGCAATGCCGTCGCTGGCGCGTTCCAGCGCGATATTCTGGCTGTCGAGGCGGTCAGACACGCTTTGCGCCACCTGGCTGTAACCGGTGATGCGTTCCAGCGATGACTGATAGGCGGCGATGATTTCCGCCCCGCGGCCATAGCCGGCGTAGTCGGTCGCCACCTTTTGCGTCGATAGCTGATTATTGGCCTCGTCCTTGCGGATTTGCGCCTGCATGAGGTTCGACAGGGCATTGCCCCACATCTGACCGGTAGAGATACGCATGTTTATTTACCTCAGAACATTCTGAACAGGACATCGTACATCTCCTTCGCCGCCTGAATGAGGCGCGAGGAGGCCGAATAGGCCTGCTGATAGGTGGTCAGGTTGATCAGTTCCTCATCGAGGTTGACGCCTTCGGCGGCGCTGCGACGTGAGGTGGCTTCGGCGGCGAGGGCGTTGGCCCCGTCCATGCGCGACTTGGCCGTCGCGGCGGTGGCCCCCACCTGTCCGGCGAGGTCGGCGGCATAGCGGGTGAGGGTCGAGCTACCGCCCGCATTGGTCCCGGCGGCCTTGAAGGTGACGCTTTTGGTGGCGATGGCCGCCAGACGCTGAGCCCCGCTGCCGTCCCCGGCCACCAGCGCCGGTGTTCCCGAAGCCGCCGAAAGGTTCAGCGTCGCCATCGACAGACGATCGAGATTGTTGGCGATGGTCGGGTCGAGCGCCAGGCTATCCGTGCGTTCGGCCGCCAGCCCGCCCAGCCCGAACATCTGGCTGAACGAGGCGCCGGTGCCAAGGCGCGTGGTGGAGTCTTCGGCTATACCCAGGCTGTTGGCCGGATTGCCAAAGCCGCGGAAGGTCAGTTCGCCCGAGGTGCTGAGCGAGAAGGTGCCATAACGGCCCAGCCCGCTGGAGGTGTCGTTCAGCGTATTGACGAGATCCGTCATAGTACCGCCCGCCGGGAAGGCGATGTCCACGGTTTGCACGCGCGACCCAGAGCTGTTCATCACGTTGAACGTCACGCTGCCGCTGTCGAAGCCGTGGGCAGAGCTGGCCGTCAGGCCGGTGGCGTAGTCGAAGGGCACGTCGCTGCGCACCAGATCGTTCAGGCCGAAAAAGTGCGAGAAGCCCTTGCCGTTTTTCAGGGCCGGGCTGGTCGGGTCGTCGCCGATGGCCACGCCATAGGTGCTGTTGGTGGCGGCGAAGCTCAGCTTGCCGTCGGCGAAGCTGAGGGCTGCGGTGCCATTCAGGGCCGTATTGATCTGCGACAGCAGGGTCGAGTCGGAGGTCAGGACCGCCGTCCCGCCATTGATCGACACCTGGCTGTTGCCGGAGGCGTCGCGGCTGAAGGTCAGGGCGACCTGGCTGGCAATTTTGTTGGTGTTGTCGAGCACGGTCAGACTGGTCGTGCCGCTGCCTGTACCGGCGGCATTGGCAAAGCCGTTGAGGGCCTCGGCCAGGGTCTGGTTCATCGCCTTGCCCGTCAGCGAGTTCGGGGCAGGCACGGCGGAGGCGGCGTTGTGCGCGGCATTGAGCTGATCGGCATAGACCGACATATATTCTGACAGTTGCGCGCTGACGGCGCTGGACTCTTTATCGCGCACGTCCAGAAGCCCGCGCAGTTCACCGGACTTGATATGCTCGGAGAAATCACGCTTTTCGCCGTTCGGACCGGTGACGATGATCGGGTTGAAGTTCGTCGCGGCGGTGACGGGGTTGGTCGGTTGATAGGACAGGGCCGCCCGCTGATCGCCTGCCAGCACCATGCCTGAGGTGGTGCGGACCGTCACGCCGCCATTGCTGTTGGTGCTGACCTCGACGTCGATCAGCTTTGACAGTTCGTCGATATAGCCCGTCTGTTTGGTCTGCGCCCCCGACGCGTCGCTGCCGTTGACATTGGCCTGCGAAATGGTCGGATTGAGGTCTGAAATGTTTTTGATCAGGTCATTGATTGCCTTGATCGTCGTGGCGACGCGGCTGTCGGCATTGGCGCGGGCGTTCTGGATTTCTCCGGAAATGCGCTGGCTCTCGTCGAAAAAGCTTTCAAGCGCCGACAGCACTTCCTGACGCGCCGCGCTGGACGCCGGGGTTTCCGCCGCGGTGCCGGCGGCCGACAGGGCCTTGTCGCCCAGATTGAACAGGCCATTCTTGTCGGTCAGGTCGCCAAACTGCGACTGAATCTGGTCGAACAGATCGTGGAAAACCTCGGCCTGCGAAGCGGAAGAATTGGCCCGCACGGCCGCCTGTTGCAGATATTTGTCGGCGGCCAGCATGACCTGACCGGCCATCACACCCGCTCCCTGAGAGCCGATGACGCTGGCCTGCTGGGTGCCCACCTTGCGGATATAGCCCGGTGTATTGACGTTCGAGATATTGTCCGAAACGACGCGCAACTGGCTTTGCGCCGTCATCAGGCCGGAGGCACCGATATTGAGGATCGAGTTGAGCGACATGATCAGGCCTCCCGCTGAGGCGGTTTAGGCAAGCCTTGCCCGACGAGCGGCAGAATTTGCCGTCCTTTTCGGACCAGGGTGAAAAATTTATTCATACTTTTCATTGACTTGCTTTTTTCCGCGCGCGGCGCAATGCGTAAACTAAAAGTAAGGTTTCAAATAGGATGCCACTCTGATCTGGCGGTTCTGGCAGGCGGCAGAGAGTGCGCGTCCCCCGGCAAGTTTGTTCCGGCTGCGGGGGCATCGTCCCGGCAAAATACGCCGGGCGCTATTTATTAAAATCAATAAAAACAATTATTTATAATTTGGCATGACCTTTGCGATCAACGGATGACGATGTCCGGACGCAAAAGGCGTTCGCCTGATCTCAGCCGCAGCCCCTGAACGGAGGCGACGGCCCTCAGCGAAGATTTTCCTTTTGTCCGCAGACCTGCTGCCTTCGAATGCGACCCCTCTGCCGAGCGCCCCCATGGTGGCGACGGGTGGCACGGCTGCGGCCTCTGCCGAGGCGGAGGCGACGCTCGCGACTCTGTTCACGCAGGCTTTGGCGGCGGTGCAACCCGACGAAGCCGGGCCGCTGCCGCAAACCGTGTCTTCGGAAACCGCTGACGATACGCCGGAGCCGGCAAAAGGGACGGGGGAGCTGAGCCCCGACCTGCTGGCCGCGCTGCTGGGGCAGCAAGCGCCTCAGCCCGTGGTCACGGCCGCCCAGCCCGCCTCTGCGCAAACCGTAGTCGCCGAGGCGCTGGCTGCGACCACCGTGCCTCAGGTATTGGGCGAAGGGACGCAGGCCGCGCCAGCGCTTCAGGCCGCGCCAACGCCCGCCGCTGCGGCCTCGGCGTCAGCCTCCCCCCTCGTCAAGGGCGCGGTGGCGCTGCCCCTGCCGACCCTGACCGGAGAGGCCACACCTCAGACAACGGATGAGGGGACCGAAGACACAGCGTCCGATGAGCTGAAGCCGACGTCCGATAAGGACACAACCGCTGAAACCTCGGTGACGTCGGCGACGAAGGCCGAGGCCCGGTCTTTGTCCGACACTTTGCAAACCCTGTCCGGTGCGCTGAAGGGCGCCTCAGAGACCAGCGCCTCACCGACGACGACGGCACAGGCCCAGCCGCCCTCACAGGCCGCCAATCCGGCGCTCACGCAAATTCAGGCCCAGACCCTGCCGCAAAATGACAGTGGGGTGCGTTTCACGCCGCCCGCGCCGACGCCGCAGGACACCGTCCGCACCTATAGCCAGTCGGCACACGCCGCCGAAAACATCGCCGCCCTCAGCGCCCAGATCACGCGGCGACTGGGCAGCAAATCGACCAGCTTCGATATGGAACTGCGCCCCACCGACATGGGTAAGGTCGAGGTGAAGCTGGAAATCGCCCACGACGGCAAGCTGACGGCGCATCTGCGTTTCGACAGCCCGGTGGCCGAGAGCGAGTTCAAGGGCCGTCAGGACGATCTGCGTCGCCAACTGGAGCAGGCGGGCTTTCAGATGGATGACGCCTCGCTGAGCTTTACCTCCGGCGATCAGGGGCGCGGTCGTCAGTACACGGCCTCGCAATCGTCCGACTACGAATTAACGGTGCCGGAGGCCGATACCACGGTCGCCGATGCCCATACCCTCATCGACGCGCAGCTTATGGCCGCGTCTGCCGATCCCGCCTTTTATGCCCGCCTGTCTGCCGATGGTTACGGCCCGGCGCGTACCCTTTCGCTCAGTTTGCTCGTGTAAGGAACTGTCATGGTCACGTCTGTATCCAATACGTCCGGCACGAATACCAGCGGGACATCCTCCACCGCCTCAACGACCGGTGGGCTGGCCACCACCTATGAGACCTTTCTGGGTCTGCTGACGGCGCAGATAAAGAATCAGGACCCGCTGTCGCCGATGGATTCCACACAATGGACGAACCAGCTTGTCCAGTACACCAGCGTCGAACAGCAACTGAAAGCCAACGAGTATCTGAAGTCGCTGGTGGGCCTCGGGGCGGGCAATGTGGCCAATTCGGTCAATATGATCGGCAAGACCGCCGTGGCCGATATCGACACCCAGACCTTCAAGGACAAGCCGCTCACCTGGCATTACGAACTGGCCAACTCGGCGTCACAGGTGGATGTCGAGGTGCTCGATGCCGACGGCAAGACCGTCTGGAAAGGCACCTCTGACCAGCTGAACAAGGGTGACAACAGCTTCACCTGGGACGGCAAGGATTCGACCGGCGCCACGGTGAAGGAGGGCAATTACACGCTCAAGGTCACCGCCACCGGGGCCAATGGCACGACCATTTCCAATGCCGTTTCCGTTCAGCAGCGTGTCGATGCCACCGAACTGATCAATGGCGAGATCGTCCTGCGTATGGGCTACTCGCTGATCCCCATGTCTTACGTCACCGGCGTGCGTGAAACCGCCGATGCCTGATCCCGTCCTCTCCCTTTCCCTGCGTTTTTGTCTGGAGACTGAACTATGAGCCTGAGCGCCTCCATGCAGGCCGGCGTTGCCGGTCTGGCCTCCAATTCCAATGCCCTGTCGGCGATTTCCAACAATATCGCCAACTCCAACACCACCGCCTATAAGCGCGTGCGCACGGATTTTCAGTCGATCGTCACGGCGTCCTCCACGCCCACGGGCTATAATGCCGGCGGGGTGTCCTCAACGACCCGTCACATGATCTCGACGCTCGGCACCCTGCAAAAGGCGTCGAGCCAGCTCGATCTCGGGATCGACGGTCAGGGCTTCTTCATCACCACACAGTCGTCCGTTCCGAGCGCCGAAGACGCCCGCGTCTTTACCCGCGACGGCTCCTTCTTTGCCGATGAAGACGGCTATCTGCGCAACGCCTCGAACCTCTATCTTCAGGGATGGCCCATCGCGGCGGGCGGCAGCCCCACCCTGTCGGCGGCGGACCTCAGCCAGTTGCGCACCATCAATGTCGAAAACATCGCGGCGCAGATCGAACCGACCACGTTTGCGGAAATTGTCGGCAATCTGAACGCCAATCAGGCGGTTTCGGATCGTGCCGATGAATACGCGGCCAGCCCGACCACCCTGCCGATGGCGGCCTACGACGCCTCTGCCCCGGATACGACCACCTCCACGCGCCCGGACTATGAAATCACCATTCCGGTCTCGGACAGTCAGGGCGGCGAGCGCAAGCTGACCGTTTCGATGATCAAGCTGGCTGCGAACCCGGACGCGACGCCGCCCATCGCCGCCAATACCTGGGCCTATGAAGTCTGGTCGCCGGATGTGAAGGACTCGACCGTGACACCGGCGACCCCCGCCTCCACCAACGGGATCGTCTCACGCGGGCGTCTGGTCTATAATTCGTCGGGCAAGCTGAGCGATATTCAGGACTCGACGGGTGCCTCCACGGGTTCCACCGCGCTGAACCTCAGCTTCAACTGGAACAGCGCCATCGGCGTCGCCGCTCAGACGGTGAAGGTCGAATTCAATGGCGAGCAAGGCGGGCTGACGCAGCTCAACTCCGCCAGCACCAATCGCGTTGATGCCAATGGCACGCCGTTTTCTGGTCTCGACAAGGTGCAGATCTCGAAAGAGGGGCTGGTCACGGCGATCTTCAAGAACGGATCGACGCGCGACATCGCGCAACTGGCTCTGGCGACCTTCGTCAATGCCGACGGCCTGACGCCGGTGTCGGGTAATGCCTACACCGTCTCCAATGACTCCGGTCCCCTGACGCTGAAGGTGCCGGGCGTTTCCGGGGCGGGTCTGCTGGGGGTGGGGACGCTTGAGGCCTCAGACGTCGATCTGTCCGAAGAATTTACCAACCTGATCGTCACGCAACGCGCTTATTCGGCAAATTCCAGAACGATCACCACGGCCGATGAGATGATGCAAGAGTTGCTAAACATCAAGCGCTAAGTATTGAGTTTGATTAACTTGTAATAACGAGCGGTAAAGCATGGTGAATGGAGTGTTAATATCCTGATCTGCCGTTATTAGTAATATATTTACTAAGGCAATTAAGCGGATATTAGATTCCATGCGTTATCTTGCCATCCATGGTGATGGTAAGAAAGGCGTGAAGAATCATGCTGCAAGAACAACGCCGCGATAGCAAAGGCGAAAAATACGTGATTGGACCAACCGGTGCCAAATTAACCCTGAACGACCTGCCGCCGCCGGGAACGGAGCGTTGGGTCATTCGGCGCAAGGCCGAAGTCGTGGCCGCTGTGCGCGGGGGCTTGCTGACCTTCGAAGAGGCCTGCGAACGCTATGGCATTACCTCCGAGGAATTCCTCGGCTGGCAGAAGGCGATCGACAGCCACGGTATGGCGGGTTTGCGCACCACGCGCATCCAGCAGTACCGTTAACCTCATTGCGTTTCGTAACCGAAACGCAATGTATGGAATCGTCAAATCCAGGCCCTGAGCGTTTTCCGATATACGGAAAACGCTCTGAGTCTTTTTAATGCGGCCCTTCGCCTGGATTTGGCATCTTGGCTAAGAGCTTCGCCTGTGGCGAAGCGCAAATTAAGAATTTACCCGTTTACCCGATCCCTTAACGGCTCGTTTACGCTTCACTGGGAAATTACTGCCTAGTGACCCGCAAACGGGTCCGTAGTTGTGTCTGATGGCAGGGTATCGGGGTCGTGGATTTCCTCAAACAGTTTGGGCTTAGCCGTCTGGCCGTCATTATCGGCGTGTCTATCGGTGTGGCTGCCGTGCTGGCGGCGATTGCGCTGAACATGACGGGCAAGCCGCAGGCGCTGCTCTATTCCAATCTGGATCTGAAAGAAGCCTCTGAAATCACCGCCGCGCTCGATCAGGCGGGGATCAAGTATCAGGCCAAGGGCGACGGTTCGACCCTGATGGTGGACCGCGACACGGTGGGGGAAACCCGCCTGATGTTGGCCTCCAAGGGGCTGCCGACAGCCGGTTCCGTGGGATATGAGCTGTTCGACAAGGCCCCGGCGCTGGGCCAGACCGAATTTGTGCAGAACCTCAACAACCAGCGCGCCCTCGAAGGCGAACTGGCGCGCACCATCGCCTCGTTGAAAGGCATCAATTCGGCGCGCGTGCACCTCGTCATGCCCAAGCGTGAACTGTTTCAGGAAGAGGCGGCAGCCCCCACGGCTTCGGTCGTGGTGGGGCTGAGCAATACGGAACTGAGCGGCGAACAGGTACGCGCCATCCGCAATCTGGTCGCGGGTGCGGTGCCGAACCTCAAGGCCAATGCGGTGACGCTGGTCGATGACAAGAACCGTCTGCTGGCGGCCGGTGGCGAAGATGACAACCTGCTGGGGGCCGGAGGGGCCGAGCGCAAGACCGAGATCGAGGAAACCCTGCGCAAGCGGGTGAAGGATATTGTCGAAGGCGTGGTCGGCCCCGGCGCGGCGCGCGTGACGGTGACGGCCGACCTCGACCTCAACTCGCTGACGCGCGAACAAACGCAGTATGACCCTGACGGTCAGGTGGTGCGCTCAACCCGCACGGACACTTCGACCGATTCGTCTACCGACAACGCCAATAACGGCACGGTGACGGCGCAGGCCAATATCCCCGGCGGCGCGGCGGCCCCCGGACAAGGCGCGACGGGTAATCAGAGTGAGACGACCGGCGAACTGACCAACTACGAAATCTCCAACACCAAAACGACCGAAGTCATCGCGCCGGGCGCCATAAAGAAGCTGGCCGTGGCGGTGGTGGTCGATGGCACCTGGACACCGGCCGCCGATGGCAAGTCGCCCCCGACCTATGCTCCGCGCTCGGCGCAGGACATGCAGCAGATCGAGGAGCTGGTCCGTGCCGCCATCGGCTATACGGATCAGACGGCGACCAACCCCAATGGCCGCAAGGATGAGCTTAAGGTCACCAATATCCGCTTTGCGCGTGATGCGGCGGGTCTGGGCGGCACGGCGGCTTCGGCGGGCATGTTTGATTTCACCAAGGACGACATCGTGACGGCCATTCAGTGGCTGATCCTGCTGGTGGTGGCGCTGCTGGTGCTGTTCTTCGTCGCCCGTCCGCTGCTGAAATTCGTCAATAACGGCGCGGTGGCAGGGCCGGGCGGTGTGCCGGCTCTGGCCGGTGCAGGTGGCCCGGTTCAGATGGTGATGGGGGCCGATGGGGTGCCGGTCGCCGTGCCCGCCGGGGCGCTGGACTATCAGGGCGCGCCGGGCACCGGACTGGCGCTTTCGCCGGTCGATAGCCGCATAGATATTGCCAAGATCGAAGGTCAGGTGAAGGCCTCATCGGTCAAGCGCGTATCGGAATTCGTGGAACGCCACCCGGAAGAATCGATCTCGATTCTGCGGTCGTGGCTGCACGACAGTTAAGGCGTAACCTATGGCGAAGAACATCATAGACGACCCCAAACGACTGAACGGCGTGGAAAAAGCCGCCGTGGTCATGCTGGCGCTCGGCGAAGAGCATACCGAGCTGTGGCGTCAGCTCGACGAGGAAGAGATCAAGGAAATCTCTCAGGCCATGTCGTCGCTCGGCACCGTGTCCTCGAACGTGGTCGAAGAACTGCTGGTCGAATTCGTCTCGGGTCTGTCCAATTCCGGCACCATCATGGGGTCTTACGAACAGACCCAGCGCCTGCTGCAATCCTTCCTGCCGTCGGACAAGGTCGATGCCCTGATGGAGGAAATCCGCGGTCCGGCCGGTCGCACCATGTGGGACAAGCTGGGCAACGTCAACGAAGCGGTGCTGGCCAACTATCTGAAGAACGAATACCCGCAGACGGTCGCCGTCGTGCTGTCGAAGATCAAGTCCGACCACGCGGCGCGCGTCCTGTCGGCCCTGCCCGAAGACTTTGCGCTGGAATGCGTGCAGCGGATGCTGCGCATGGAGCCGGTGCAGCGCGAAATCCTCGACAAGATCGAACAGACTCTGCGCGTCGAGTTC
>NZ_JAIWNX010000266.1 GCF_020217185.1 Asticcacaulis sp. | reverse complement strand
ATGTCAAACCTGGCGCGCACGTCGAAGCGCGACTCGCACGAACTGATGGCCGAAATCTTCAACAATTTCGACCGTCAGACCGAAAGCCGCTTCGTCGCCGCGCTGGAAGAACGTAACCGCGAGTCGGCCGAGCGTATCCGTGCTCTGATGTTCGTGTTCGAAGACTTGTCGAAGCTCGATCCGGGCGGCGTGCAGACGCTGCTGCGGGCGGTGGAAAAGGATCAGCTGGGGCTGGCGCTCAAGGGGGCGTCGGACAGTTTACGCAACCTCTTCTTCTCCAACATGTCCGAACGCGCGGCCAAGATCATGCGCGACGATATGAACTCGATGGGGCCGGTGCGCCTGAAAGACGTCGATTCCGCGCAGATGGCCATGGTGCAGGTCGCCAAGGACCTCGCGGCCAAGGGCGAAATCATGCTGGCCGGTCAGGGAGGCGATGATGAGCTTATTTATTAAGTCTCTTTTCTCCGCGTCGCTGTGCAAAGGGCAAGGAGTCTTCGCATGACCCACACCCCGCCCCGATACAAAAAGTTCGACTTCGGCACCGTCTATGGCGACGGCGGGCATGTGCTGGCCAGCACCCCGAAGGAGAAGAAATTCTTCACCCCCGACGAGGTCGAGGCCATCCGTCAACAGGCCTATACTCAGGGCGAGCTGTCGGCCATGGCGCGCGCTCAGGCGGCGCAGGCGCAGGCCGTGCAGGCCTTGGCCGAGGCGGCCGGCCACGGGCTGGAGGCGCTCAATGCCGTGCTGATGAGCCACAAGGCCGAATGCGTCGAGCTGGCGCTGGTCTGCGCGCAAAAGATCGCCGCTCAGGCGCTGGAGCTGTTCCCCGAAGCGCCGGTCAAGGCGGCGCTGGAGGCGCTGGGCGAAGAGATTTCCGGCGCGCCGCGTCTGATCATCACGGCCTCATCGCCGGACGCCAATCTGCAAAAGGCCGCGCGCGAAGCTGCCGCCCTGACCGGTTTTCAGGGAGCCATTCAGTTCCGTGAGGCCGGTGGTCGCCACGTCGGGGCGTTTGAGATTCAGTGGCCGGAAGGGCGCGCCGCCTATGATCCGGACCGCATCACCGAAGCGCTGCGCGCCGCGCTCAAGGAAGTCTTGCTGGCCGAAATGGCTCACAGTCAACACCCGGCCCACACGCCGGCAACCCGAGAGGCATCATAGCCATGTCTGAGAATTTCCAACTGGAAGAGTTCGGCGAAGGTCAGGCCATGGTGCCCGGCGGCGACGACGAAGGCACCAAGGCGGCGGCCGATCTCGCGCCCGTCTTCGACGTGCCGGTCAATATCTCAGCCGTTCTGGGCAAGGCCTATATGTCGGTGTCGCAGCTTCTCAAGCTGGGGCAGGGCAGCGTTTTGGAGCTGGACCGCAAGGTCGGTGAAGCCATTGATATTTACGTGAACAACCGCCTGGTCGCGCGTGGCGAAGTGGTGGTGGTGGATGAACGTCTGGGCGTGACCATGACGGAAATCATCAAGTCTGAAGATTCGGCCGGGTAAGGAGTAGGGATATGAGACTGCTGGTTGTTGGACGCCTGAGCGGGCAACTCTCCGCCGCCGTAAAGATGGCTATGGATGCCGGGGCCAAGGTGGCGCACGTCGAAACCGTGACCCAGGCCACCGACGCTTTGCGCAAGGGGCAGGGGGCGGACCTGCTGATGGTCGATTATGAGCTGGATATCGGCGCGCTGATCGAAGCCAATGAGCGCGAACGCATCCACGTTCAGGTCGTCGCCTGCGGCGTCAATCCCGACCCGCGCAAGGCGGCGCAGGCGATTACCGCCGGGGCCAAGGAATTCATCCCCCTGCCGCCCGATGCCGAGCTGATCGCCGCCGTGCTGGCCGCCGTCGCCGACGACTCGCGCCCGATGATTTCGCATGATCCGGCCATGCAGGCGGTGATCAAGCTGGCCGATCAGGTATCGGCGTCGGACGCCTCGATCATGATTACGGGCGAAAGCGGCGTCGGTAAGGAGGTCATGGCGCGCTACGTCCATGAAAAATCGAAGCGCGCGCAAAAGCCGTTCATCTCGGTCAACTGCGCCGCCATTCCGGATAATCTGCTGGAATCCGAGCTGTTCGGCCACGAAAAGGGGGCCTTCACCGGCGCCATGGCGCGCCGCATCGGCAAGTTTGAAGAGGCCGATGGCGGCACCCTGCTGCTCGACGAAATCTCGGAAATGGACGCCCGCCTTCAGGCCAAGCTGCTGCGCGCCCTGCAAGAGCGCGTCATCGACCGCGTCGGCGGGGCCAAGCCGGTGCCGGTCAATATCCGCGTGCTGGCGACCTCGAACCGCAATCTGGCGCAGGCGGTCAAGGAGGGTACCTTCCGCGAAGACCTGCTCTATCGCCTCAATGTCATCAATCTGGCCATCCCGCCGCTGCGCGAACGCCCGGCCGATATCGTGGTCCTGTCGGAATTTTTCGTGAAGAAATATTCCGAGGCCAATGGCATCCCGCTGAAGCCCATCGGTCTGGAGGCCAAGCGTCGCCTTCAGGCGCACGGCTGGCCCGGCAATGTGCGTGAGCTGGAAAACGCCATGCACCGCGCCGTGCTGTTGTCGGCGGGTGTGGAAATCGACGCGGAGGCCATCCGTTTGCCGGACGGTCAGCCGCTCAATCCGGTGGCCCCGATCGGCATGGACTACATCAACCGCGCCGCTCAGGCCGCCGAAAGCGCCGCGCGCTCTTTCGTTGGCTCTACCGTGGCCGAGGTCGAGCAGAAGCTGATCCTCGATACGCTGAGCCACTGCCTCGGCAACCGTACCCACGCGGCCAATATCCTCGGCATCTCGATCCGCACCCTGCGCAACAAGCTGAACGAATACGCGGCTCAGGGCTTAAGCATCCCGGCCCCGCAATCGGGCGCTTCGGCGGCGTAAATGTCGGTCTTCAGCCTGTCCGGACGTATCAAAAGCTTTGTGTACGCCTTTGCCGGTATAGGTTTCATGCTGCGTACCCAGCATAATGCCTGGCTTCATGCCGTAGCCTCCTTAGGGGTCGTGGGTGTTGGATTGTGGCTAAGGGTAACACCAGCCGACTGGCGCTGGCTGATTGTAGCCATGGCTATGGTCTGGGTGGCGGAGACCTTTAATACCGCGGTCGAATATGTCTGCGATGTGGTGTCGCCCGGCTATTCCGAGAGCGTAAAACGCGCGAAGGATATAGCCGCAGGGGCGGTTCTTCTGTGTGCCTTTGCCGCGGTTCTGATCGGCGGTTTCACCTTGTGGCCCTATCTCAGGTCGATAGGGTAAGAAGTGGCCACTCCTGCCTGATCCGGGTGCAGGGGCCGTGCCCCTGCCCGCCGGAGGCTCTTTAAAAGCCTACTCACTAATCGGCCTTAACCCTTTCTTCACCACGGCATAGGTAATTTTTGCCTAATGCCAGGAGTTTATCTTCTGCGCGAAGGTACAGGCTTTTGTTTCGGGGACAGTGAGTGGCGGACGCGGCAACAGCCAATACAGGGGTTCAGCCCTTCAAGCTGTCTGAGGTCGCGGGCTGGTTGAAGCGCGGTGAAGTCGTGATGGCCGTCGGCATCATGATGATCATCGTCTTCCTGATCATCCCCATCCCGGCCATCCTCCTCGATCTTTTGCTGTCCATCTCGATTGCCACCTCGGTGCTGATCCTGATGACGGCCATCCTGATCAAGAAGCCGCTGGAATTTTCGGCCTTCCCGACGGTGCTGCTGATCACCACCCTGTTCCGACTGGCGCTGAACGTCGCTTCGACGCGCCTGATCCTCAGCCACGGCCACGAAGGTCACGCCGCCGCCGGTGCGACCATTCAGGCCTTTGGCCAGTTGATCATGCAGGGCAACTTCATCATCGGGCTGATCGTCTTTGCGATCTTCATCCTGATCAACTTCGTGGTCATCACCAAGGGGTCGGGCCGCATTGCCGAAGTGTCGGCGCGCTTCACCCTCGACTCGATGCCGGGCAAGCAGATGGCCATTGATGCCGACCTGTCGGCGGGCATCATCGACATGGAAGAGGCCAAGCGCAAGCGCAAGGAAGTCGAGATGGAATCGAACTTCTTCGGCGCCATGGACGGTGCCTCGAAGTTCGTGCGCGGCGACGCGATTGCCGGTCTGATCATCACCGCCATCAATATTGTCGGTGGTATCCTGATCGGCATTCTGTCGCACGGTATGCCGGCAGGTGAGGCGGCTTCGACCTATATCCAGCTCACCGTCGGCGACGGTCTGGTGACGCAGATTCCGGCCCTGATCATCTCGATGGGTGCGGGTTTTCTGGTGTCGAAGTCCGGCGTCGATGGCTCGGCCGACAAGGCGCTGGTGGCGCAGTTGGCCATGAACCCGGTCGTGCTCGGCATGGTGTCGGCCACGGCGGGCGTGCTGGGCCTTGTCCCCGGTATGCCGATCATTCCGTTTGCCGCCATTGCCATCGGGGCGGGTTTTCTGGCGTGGAAGCTGGGGCGCAAGCCCAAGGAAGACCCTGCCGCGGCGGCCGCCGCACTTGAGGCCGCCCCTGCTGCCCCGACCGAAGAAACCATGGCCGAAACGCTCGCGATCGACGATGTGAAGGTTGAGTTGGGGCTGGGGCTTCTCGGCCTGATCAATGACAATGACGGGCGCAAGCTGACCGATCAGATCAAGGCCCTGCGTCGGACTCTGGCGCAGGAATACGGCTTCGTCATGCCGTTTGTGCGCCTGATGGACAATATGCGCCTGCCGACACAGGGCTATGCCATCCGCCTCAAGGAGATGGAGGCCGGGGCCGGTGAGGTGCGTCTGGGGCAACTGATGGTGATGGACCCGTCCGGGCGTCAGGTCGAACTGCCGGGCGAGCATATGAAGGAGCCCGCCTTCGGGATTCCCGCCACCTGGATCGACAATGCCCTGCGCGAAGAAGCGACCTTTATGGGCTATACGATTGTCGATCCGGCCACCGTCCTGACCACGCATCTGACCGAAATCCTCAAGGACAATATGTCGGAGCTTCTATCCTATTCGGAGGTGGCCAAGCTGTTGAAAGACGCGCCGGAGGGCCAGAAGAAGCTGATCGACGACCTGATCCCGTCGGTGGTGACGGTGGCGACGCTGCAACGGGTGTTGCAGGCGTTGTTGAAAGAGCGCGTTTCGATCCGCGACCTGCCCGCCATCCTCGAAGCGCTGGGCGAAGTGGCCCCGCACACCAAGTCGGTGACACAGATGGTCGAACATGTGCGTTCGCGTCTGGGGCGGCAACTGTGCTGGCAAAACCGCGCCGAAGATGGGGCCCTGCCCATCGTCACCCTGTCGAACGATTGGGAAAACGCCTTTGCCGGTTCGCTGATCGGGGTGGGTGAGGAGCGGCAGTTGTCGATGGCCCCGTCGCAGCTTCAGGAATTTATCCGTGCGGTGCGCGATACGTTCGAGCAGGTGTCGATGTCGGGTGAGGTGGCGGTGCTGCTGACCAGCCCCGGCATCCGACCCTATGTGCGCTCGATCGTCGAGCGCTTCCGCGGCAATACCACCGTCATGAGCCAGAACGAAATCCATCCGAAGGTCCGCCTGCGGACGGTGGGACAGGTGTAGAATCTGGTTAGAGCTGAGTTTGGTTCATGCTGAATCGAAACTCAGCTCTAACCTCTTGTTTTGCCGCGCATTTGATTCCGAAAACCGTTGCACACTTTTCGGAATGCGCTCTAAGCTATTGACAGCGGGTCTGGATAAATCCAAAGCGCGTTTGCGCAACGAAGAGGCAAGGGCATGGGCGTGATCAAAAAAGCCTTCGGCAGCACGAAGCCGAAAGACATTGTCGTCGATCTGATGACCTTTGACCGCCTGCTGACCAAGCCGGTCATCCATATCATCTACTGGGCCGGTCTGGCGTTGGTGGCACTGGGTCTGTTTGCCGTGGTGGGCGGCACCGTCGGTATTGCCATGCGCGAAGAAATGCCGTGGGGGATTTTTCTGGCCGTACCGTTCCTGATCGGCGGGCTCCTGTTCCTCGTGGCGGCGCTGCTGCTGTGGCGGTCTTTCTGTGAATTTTACGTCGCCATCTTCCGCATCGCCGATGATCTGCGGGCCCTGCGCGCGGTGACCGAAGGCGCAAAGCCGGTGGTGGCCGAACCCGCCGCCAATCCGGTATTCACCGCTCCGGTCGAGGCCCCGGCCGCCGAAACGGTCGAAGGCGATGTGCTGGAAAACCCGTTCTTCGTGGCCAAGAAGGCGGACTAGAGCGAAATGACTTTAGGTGGAATCGCCATTTCGCTCTAAATTTTTGTTTTGTCGCGATGTTTTTGCGGAAAACCGCTCACACTTTTCCGCACATCGCTCTAATTCTCCTCCCTGCGCGAAGCGTGGGGAGGTGGCGGCGAAGCCGACGGAGGGGGATGACTCTTTCGGTTGGGTCGGCGCTAATCTTTAAGGATAGAGCGCGTTTTAGGCATCTGCGCTATCCCCCTCCGTCATCTTCGCTTTCGCTCAGATGCCACCTCCCCATTGCTGCGCAACAGGGAGGAGAGTTATCCCAGCGCTTTGACGAAGGCCTGACCGACGGGTTTGAGCTGCCCTGCATCATCGAACAACAATGGCTCGTCGGCGATCAGCCCCCTGTCCTTGCGGTTATACCACGAGTCCTTGTCGCGCAGGCCCCAGACGGTCAGTCCGAACTGCTGCGCCGAGGGCAGGGCCGCATAGGCTTCGGCGGCCTCTTCGTAAAGGGCGCGTTGGGCATCGCGGTAATCTTTGAAATCGAGCGTGTTTTTCGCCGCTTCTTTCAGGCTGATGTCGAGTTCCGACAGATGGATTTTCAGCCCCGTCGCCGCCAGATCACGCAGGGTCTCACGGATCGCGCCTCTGGGGAGATCAGCGGCGATATGGGTCTGCGTACCCAGCACATGCAGAGGCACGCCGCGTGTCAGCATCCCCTCGACCAGAGAGAGGAAGCGTTTGCGCTTGGCCGGGTAGTATTCGAGATTGTAGTCGTTGAGGATCAGCGGGCAGGCCGGGTCGGCCTCATGCGCGGCCTGATAGGCGATGTCGATATAGGCGTCGCCCAAAACCTCGCGCCACAGGCAGTCGCGCAGGTCCGACCCGTCGTCCAGAATGGGTTCATTGACCACGTCCCAGCCATCGACATGGCCTTTGTAGTGGGTCATCACGTCGCGGATATAGGCGCGATAGGCGGTCTCGAACGCCGGGCGGTTGCCTTTCAGCCTCTGGAAAGAGTCGCCGTCCTGCGCGTACCAGATCAGGGTATGCCCCAGAACGGACTGACCATAGTTGCGGGCCTGCTGCACGATGCGGTCGGGCGCGTCGAAGCGCAGGCTGCCGTCGGGCTGGAGGATGTATTCCATCTTCATTTCCCATTCCGGCGTGAGGCGGTCGAAATGGGTGGCGATCATGGCGGCCCATTGCGGATCGCCCATCTGCGCGGTCATGGCGCAGACGCCGAGCGGAAAAGGCGCGTGCGATTTCAGAGGCGCGATGGCACCGGTGGCCGCTTCGCCGCGCCCGCAGGCGCTGAGCAGGGCCGCGCCCATACCGGCCCCCAATGCGGCCAGAGCCGTGCGGCGGGGGAAATCTTGGGGTTTTGTCGTCACCTGTCCCCCTGCGATAGTTTTAGCCGGCGAAGCGCAGACGCAGGGCGGCTTCGTCCATAGCCTCGCTTTCGCGCTTCAGTTCAGCCGCCACCTTCGACAGACGGGTCGTTTCGGCGACGTGCTCAAACTTCTTCAGTTCTTCAAAGGCCCCATTCAGCGAATCGCGAATACCGGCCTCTTCGTGCGCGATCAGCTCCAGTTCCGAGACGCACTGTTCGCGGCGCTGGGCCCAGCCCTTTTTATAGGCGGTCAGGTCGAAGCTGAAGGCGGGCTCCTGCGCGGCGCGGGCGATTTCAAGCGCCAGTTCGGCATCGAGGGTCGAAATCTTCATTTCGACGTGCGTGCGGCGGGTGGCGACCTCGGCCAGACGTTTCTGTAACGTCTCCACCTCGAAAGTCGAAATACGGATCAGAGACTTTACCCACGAGGCCATCACGCTACTCCCTTATTGAGAGCTGAGAATCTGGCCCAAAAGGGTAAAGGAGTCGTCAAGACTTGTGGCCTCATCGGGGCTTTGCGACAGAAATTGTTCGATGCTGGGGTTGAGCTGAATCGCCCGATCGACCAGCGGATCGGCCCCCGTGCGATAGGCCCCGATGCGGATCAGTTCTTCCATATTGGTATAGGCCGACATGACGGCGCGGGCATTGCGCACCACCTCCCGTTCGGGGAGGGTCTGACAGCCTGGCATGGTGCGGCTGATGCTTTTCAGCACGTCGATGGCCGGGAAGCGGCCGCGTTCGGCAATCGAACGGCTCATCACGATGTGGCCGTCCAGAATACCGCGCACAGCGTCGGCAATCGGCTCATTGTGGTCATCGCCATCGACCAGCACGGTGAACAGCCCGGTAATGGGGCCGGTTTGCGTACCGTCGGGCAGCATCGGACCGGGACCGGCGCGCTCAAGCAGCTTGGGCAACTCAGCAAAACAGGTGGGGGTATAGCCCTTGGTCGTTGGCGGTTCACCGGTGGCCAGACCGATCTCACGCTGGGCCATGGCAAAGCGCGTCACCGAGTCCATCAGGCACAGGACCTCAAGCCCCTGATCGCGCAGAAACTCCGACAGGGCCAGCGTCATATAGGCCGCCTGCCGCCGTTTCAGGGCGGGTTCGTCCGAGGTGGCCACGACGACGATGGCGCGCGCAATGCCGGCCTCGCCAAGCGTTTCTTCGACGAATTCACGCACTTCGCGACCGCGTTCCCCGATCAGCCCGACCACCACCGCGTCACAGGCCGCTTCGCGCGCCAGCATGGACAGAAGCACCGACTTGCCGACGCCTGAGCCTGCGAACACCCCCAGGCGCTGACCGCGGCAGCAGGTGGTAAAGACATTCATCGCCCGCACGCCGAGGTCGAGGCGCTCCCCCACCCGTGCGCGCGAATGGGCTGGCGGCGGCGCGGCCTTCAGCGGGTAACCGATGCCGCCCTTGGGCAAGGGCCCCAGCCCGTCGATGGGCTCACCGAAGGCGTCAATAATCCGCCCCAGCCAGGCGGTCGAAGGATAGACCTTGGCCCCTTCGTTCGAAATGCGGATTTCGGCACCGGGGGCGACGCCTTCGACCGGGCCGAAAGGCATCATCAGGGCGCGGTCTTCGCGGAAACCGACGACTTCGACGGGCAGGGGAGCATCGTGGCGGCGCATGATCTCACAGCGCGAGCCCACCTCCATGAACGACATGCCGCCCTTGGCTTCGATCAGCAAGCCATTGACCACGGCCACACGGCCATAGACCTGCATCGGGTCGATATTGCGAGCGGTATGGAGAAGGTCCTGCATGGCCGTGAGTATGGTGAATGGGGCCTTAAGAAAGGTTAACGGATTGCCACTTTTCAATAGTCGAAAGACCTGGCACGGTGCTCTCTTAAGGGGGACAGATGCGCGCCTATTATACCGCCGACCGGGAGAAATTCTTCAGCGATTCCGATGATCAGATTCTCGGTGAACTGGCGCGCGCCAATACCTTTGCGCTCGATCTGGAACAGAAGGGCGCGTGGCTTCAGCAGATACGTATCCTGCGCAATGCGCTGACGGCGATCGAGGCCTTCACCCTCTATTTCGAGTTCACCATCCCGCGCATGGGCAAACGCGCCGATGCGGTGGTGGTCATTGGCGACTGCATTTTCATCATTGAATTTAAGGTCGGCAGCGAAGGCTTTGACCGCCACGCCATCGAGCAGGTCGAAGACTATGCCCTTGATCTGAAAAACTTTCATGCGGGCAGTCATCATCTGTCGATCGTACCCATTCTGGTGGCGACGCGGGCCAAGACGTCGCCGCTGTCTCAGCCGGAACTGGCGCTTGATCAGGTCTCTAAACCGCTGCTGTCCAATGTCATTGACCTTGGTGACATTCTCCGACACGCGGCGGCGCAGCATCGTCACCGGCGACTGGATGTGGCCCAATGGGCCTCCAGTGGTTATCGCCCGACCCCGACCATTATCGAAGC
>NZ_JAIWNX010000265.1 GCF_020217185.1 Asticcacaulis sp. | reverse complement strand
CGCGCGGGCGCTTTATGCCCGGCACGATGTCAGGGATATTGCGCGCTCAGATGCCGACGCCATCAACCTCAGCCGCACGCAGGATTTTATCGCCGCGGTGATTGAAGACGCCAAGTTTCACCACCTCAAGACGGTCTGCTTCGTCACCGGCGTACCGGGGGCGGGTAAGACCCTGGCGGGACTTAATATCGCCACTCAGCGCAGCGAATCTCATGCCGACGAACACGCGACGTTTCTGTCGGGAAACGGGCCTTTGGTCGATGTGTTGCGTGAGGCGCTGACGCGCGATCAGAGTGCGCGCACCGGGCGTTCCAAAAAGCATGTCGAACGCGATGTGCGCGCCTTTATCCAGAACATCCACCATTTCCGCGACGACTATGCGGGCAGTGCGACTGTGCCCAGCGAACACGTGGTGGTGTTTGATGAGGCGCAACGGGCCTGGACCCGCGCTCAGGCCTCGAAATTTATGCAGGCCAAACGCGGCATGGCCGATTTCGATATGTCCGAACCGGATTTTTTGCTCAGCGTGATGGACCGTCATCCCGACTGGTGCACGGTGGTGTGCCTGATCGGCGGCGGGCAGGAGATCAATACGGGCGAGGCCGGCTTGTCCGAATGGATGGCGGCGATCCGGGCGCGCTTCCCGCACTGGCGGGTCTATGCCTCGGCGCAGATTGTGCAGCCGGACTATGATCTGAACCACGATGCGCGCCACTTTATCCAGCAGGCTCAGGTGACGCTGAGCGACGATCTGCACTTGGGTGTCTCGATGCGCTCTTTCCGCGCGGAAACTTTGTCCGGCTTTGTTGCGCATCTGTTGAACGGTGAAGCCGAGGCCGCCCGTACCGCCTTTGCGCAACTGACGGCCTATCCCATTGTCATCACCCGCGATCTGAATGCCGCGCGCCGCTGGTTACGTCGCAAAGCCCGCGGCACAGAACGCTATGGTCTGGTGGCCTCCTCAGGCGCCTATCGTCTTAAACCCGAGGGCCTGCACGTGAAGGCCAGTATTGAGCCGGCCAACTGGTTTTTGAATGATCGCGAGGATGTGCGCTCGTCCTGGTATCTGGAGGATGTGGCCACCGAGTTCGACGTGCAGGGGCTGGAACTGGATTGGGTGGGTGTCTGCTGGGATGCCGATTATCGTTACTCAGACGACGGCTGGCAGCACCACAAATTCGCCGGGACCAAATGGCGCAACGTGAACGATGCGTTCGCGCAGCTTTATCTGAAGAACGCCTATCGCGTTATTCTCACCCGTGCGCGGCAAGGTATGGTCATTTTCGTACCAAAGGGCGATGTCGATGATCCGACCCGTCCACCGGGCTTTTACGATGCCACCTATGCTTTTTTGAAAGCCTGTGGATTGCAGGATTTGTGATCTAATATTATCTATTGGTCTCAACAAACGGAGGTCATGATGTCGTCGATGAGCGTGTCCCTTTCGGAAACCATGCGCGGTTTTATTAAATCGCGGGTGAGCAGTGGCGACTATCATAATGAGAGCGAATATATCCGCGATCTGGTGCGGCGTGATCAGGAGCGCTTGTCTCAGGAACTGCGTCTCACCAAACTTCTGGAAGAGGCCGAACAAAGTGGCCTGAGTGACAAATCGTTGCCTGACATCATGCAGGCGGTCAAACAAAAGCTGAAGGCCGATGGCCGTCTATAGATTATCGGCGGCCGCAGAGGTCAAGCTGGCTGAAATCTATGCCTATTCTCTGCTTAATTTCGGAGAGGCACAGGCCGATGACTACTTTTATGGCCTGCACGCCGTGTTCGATCTCATGGCGCAGAACCCGCAGATGGGGCGGTCTTTTCGTCAGTATCGACGCCATGAGCACGGCTCGCACACAGTCTTTTATGCACAGACGGATTACGGCGTCCTGATCGTGCAAATCTTTCACCATAACGAAGACATAGACAGCAGGCTGGATTGATGACGTGGGATGTGCGGGCGTTCGGTGCCACGGGCACGGGGGAGGCGCTGGATACCTCTGCCATTCAGGCGGCGATTGAGGCGGCGGCTGTCAATGGCGGTGTGGTGCGGTTTCCGGCCGGGCGGTATCTCAGTTTTTCGCTAAATCTCAAATCGGGTGTGACCCTGCATCTGGATAAGGGCGCGGTGCTGATCGCGGCTGATCCGGCGCGGCATGGCGGGCACTATGATCTGCCCGAAGACAATCCTTTTGATCTCTATCAGGATTTCGGCCATTCGCATTGGCGCAACAGCCTGATCTGGGCCGAAGGGGCGGAGCGCATCGCCATCATCGGCGAAGGCACGATTGACGGCGAAGGCCTGACCCGCGAAGGGCCGGGCTCTCAGTGGCAAAAGCAGGCCGGCGAATTTCCCCTGTCCATGCGCGGCCTGTCGGCCGAGGTGATGGCCGAACTGGCCCCCGAAGTGTCGGCCATGCAGGGGCTGGGCAACAAGGCCATTGCGCTGAAAAACTGCCGCCACGTGACGCTGAAAGACTTCACGATAAAGAACGGCGGGCACTTTGCCCTGCTGGCCACCGGGGTCGAGGATATGGAGATCGAGGGCTTAAGCCTCGATACCAACCGCGATGGGCTGGATATCGACGCCTGCCGTCGCGTGACCATCCGTCGTTGCCGCGTCAACACGCCCAATGACGACGCCATTGTGCTGAAATCGAGCTACGCGCTCGGTGAAGTGCGGGCCTGCGAAGACATCACCATCGAAGACTGCACCGTGTCGGGCTATGATCTGGGGACTATGCTCGATGGCACCTATGGCCGCACGCAGGACCGCGCGCCGGATCAGGACCGCGTTACCGGGCGCATCAAGATCGGCACGGAATCCAATGGCGATTTCCGCCGCATCCGCATCCGCAATTGCCGCTTTGAGCGCTCGCGCGGGCTGGCGCTTGAGACGGTCGATGGCGGTGTCATAGAGGACGTGGTGTGCGAAGACCTCCGCCTGTCTGATATCACCACGGCGCCGATCTTCCTGCGTGTGGGCGCGCGCTTGCGTGGGCCGGAAGGCACCAGGGTCGGCGGTATCCGCAACGTGACCATCCGCAACCTGACGGCCACCGACATCCTGCCCGACTATTGCGCCCTGATCATGGGCCTGCCCGAAAGTCCCGTTCAGAACGTGACGCTGCAAAACGTCGCCCTGACCTATCGCGGCGGTTTGAGCCCGGCGTCGGTCGCGCCTTTTGTCGATGACCTGCCGAGCGCCTATCCGGAGCCGTCCATGTTTGGGGTCACGCCCGCCTGGGGCCTGTGGGCGCGGCACGTTGATTGGCTTGAGCTAACGGGGCTTAAGATGGCGACGCAAATCCCGGAGGCGCGGCCACAGACCCTGTATCATGCCGTTTCGCTTAAGCGATAAATCTTTCGCATGTGCGAAATTATACAAAAAATTCCGTGTGTTAATTTTGTGACGATTGTCGCCAAAACGTCATAAATTGACGGTGGGTCACACTTGTCATTCCCGCCAAACGGGCATTCCCTCCTGTGCATAACATAAACTCCGTACAGGGCGGACCCTCACATGAAACGCACCAGCCTTATCGCGCTGACCTCCCTCCTTGCCTTATCGGCAGGGGTGGCCTCGGCCCAGACCTATGATCGCGTCATTAGCTTTGGCGACTCGCTGAGCGACTCCGGCAATCTCTATGCCGTGACGGGCGGGACGCAGCCGCCGGCGCCGTATAATCGCCGCTTCACCAATGACAAGGTGTGGGTCGAATATCTGGTCGGCACGATGAACGGCTACACGACCACAGGGGCGCTGACCGGCAATGTCAACTTCGCCTTTGGCGGGGCGCGCACCGATACGCAGGCCAATCCGCCGGGCACCGCGGTGCAGCTTCAGGCCTATCAGGCGCGCGGCGGCACCTTCGGGGCGCGTGATGTGGTGACGATGTGGGTGGGGGCCAACAACCTGTTTCAGGGCCTGCCGGTCGCGGCGACCAACCCCTCGACGGCGACGGGTGTGATGGGCAGCCTCGCCACTTCGGCGGCTGGCGATATTGCGTCTCAGGTCAATACGATCGCCGGAGCCGGTGCGGGAACGGTGCTGGTGCTGAACCTGCCCGATCTCAACAATACGCCGCAGTTCAAAGGCACCACGGCGCAGGATCTGGCCGGATTCTCCGGCTCGTCCTTCAATTCGGCGCTGGGCACAGCGCTGAAGACCGTCGCCGCCAACCGCCCCACAACCAATATTGTGCAGGTGGACATCAATACGGCGTTCAAGCTGATTATCGCCAATCCGTCAGCCTTCGGGCTCAGCGATGTGACCTCAAGCTGCGTGGCGACCACGGCCTGCGTCACCGGCGGGGCTTCGGTGCAGAATAACTACCTGTTCTGGGACGGGGTGCACCCGACCGCCGCCGGGCACAGGCTGGTGGCCGCCGTGGCGACGCAATACCTCTATACGCCCACCCTGTCCGAGGGGGTAAGCCTGTTTGCCGATGTGTCCTATGCGGCGCGGCGCAACGCCATGCTGGGCTTCAATCAGCGCCTTTATGAAGGCCAAAAGGGCGTCTTCGTCGAAGTGATCGGCGATCAGGCGCAATCGGAACGCACGGTTAACCTGCAATCGGCTCCCGGTGCGACGGCGGTGGGTTTGAAGACTAAGGCCTATGATTACGACCTGACGGGGCTGCGCTTCGGCACGGTGTTCGGGCACGGCGAAGCCGCCACCTTTGGCGCGGGCGTCACCCTGCTGAAAGGCGACGCTACGGGCTATCTTTTGAGCGCCAAGCCGACGGTGATCAGCTTCGATGCCGGGGCCAAATGGGATAAGGGGCCGCACTTTGTCATCTTCGGCCTCGGCATGGGCTATGAGGAGTTTGAGGACTATCGCCGCCAGACGACGCTGGCCGCCGTCACCATTCAGCAGGAAAAGGTGCAGGGGTGGTCGGCTTCGGCGCAGGTTGAAACCGGCTGGCGGCACGATATGGGGACGCTGTCTCTGACGCCGGTGGCGCGCCTGTCGTGGGTCAGCGGCCATATGCGCGGCTTTGACGAAAACTACACCGTCGGGGCCGTCAGCTTTGACGGGCGCAAGGTGTCGGCCCTGTCCGGGGCGCTGGAACTGCGGGCGCAGGCGCGCTTGAGCGACAAGACGCGCCTGACGGGCTCGCTGGGCTATGAAGACGTGCTGAGCGGTGAGACGGACCCGCTGAAAGGCCAGTTGATCAATAACACCGCCCTGCCGTTCAGCCGAGAGATGGACGAACGCCCCACGGAAGGTGTCATCGCCGGGGTCGGGCTGACGACCGAAGTGATGGGCTTTGGCGTCACCGCGCGCTATGCGGGCAGCTTCGGCAAGGATGACCACAAGACCCAGTCGGCTCTGATCGCCCTGACCAAGGCCTTCTGAGGCGACATTTAAAAACTTTGCGGACACAGACGGAGGCTTCCTGCGGGAGGCTTCCGTTTGTCTTTGCCGGTGAAGGTCGGCGCGCATTCAGGCGCATAAAAACATCTTGAAAATCAGAAGTGTAAATCCGCCCCTTGCCGCATTTCGCCCTGACTGTGTGCGAAAAAGGACTCTTTCTTAAAAAAGAATGAAAAAAGACCTGGGGAAAAGCCCCCCTCTTGACTCGCGACTCTTGTCAGCGATTCGCAAATCAGCGTACCCCTTTTTGAGATTTTGTTAGGCTTAACTAATCTTAAGGGATTTGCGGGCTAGCCTCCAATTCTCACCATCGGGGGCGTTCGCGCCTTCACCTTTGTGTTTGCCATAGCCGGGAGGGGCTACATGCGCGTACTGCTGATTGAAGACGACAGCGCGACTGCTCAAAGCATTGAGCTGATGCTGAAATCCGAAGGGTTCAATGTCTATACGACGGACCTGGGCGAAGAAGGCGTGGATCTGGGTAAGATCTACGATTACGACCTGATCCTGCTCGACCTGTCGCTGCCTGACATGTCCGGCCTCGAAGTGCTGCGTCAACTGCGCGTCGGCAAGGTCAATACGCCGGTCATGATCCTGTCGGGCACCTCCGAAATCGAAACCAAGGTCAAGACGCTCGGCGGCGGTGCCGACGACTATATGACCAAGCCCTTCCACAAGGATGAGCTGATCGCCCGCATTCATGCGGTGGTGCGTCGCTCGAAGGGCCACGCCCAGTCGGTCATCAAGACCGGCGACATCATCGTCAATCTCGACGCCAAGACGGTCGAAGTCGCGGGCAACCGCGTGCACCTGACCGGCAAGGAATACGAGATGCTGGAGCTTCTGTCCCTGCGCAAGGGCACGACGCTGACCAAGGAAATGTTCCTCAACCACCTCTATGGCGGTATGGACGAGCCGGAACTGAAGATCATCGACGTCTTCATCTGCAAGCTGCGCAAGAAGCTGGCCGTGGCCAATGACGGCAACTCCTATATCGAAACCGTCTGGGGCCGTGGCTATGTGCTGCGCGACCCGCAAGAGCAGGGCGGCATCGTCGCCGCCTAAGCCTCACGCTTCTAAGACTACGAAAAACGCCTGCCGTCCTCTCACGGCAGGCGTTTTTTTTTTGTTGTATGGGGGAGTGATTTTAGGTGGAAACCGCATAGCACAATAGCGCCTCCCCTGATTTCAGGGGAGGCGCTTGAATGACAATTCTATTTAAAGTCATACCGATCTGATGCCAGGCGGATTTAGTCCGTCACGCACTGGGTCGGCATCTTTTTGCCGACGGTCCAGGTGGCGTCGCGGCCCTTGCCGCGGAAATCGTGCTTGCCCGACGAATACCAGATGCCAGAGGCCGCCACCTGCTGCGGCAGGTGCAGCTTTGTGCCGTCTTTCAGCGTCACGGTCGCCGCCTTTTCGCTGAAGGCGATGCGGAAGGTCGTCCCGTCCTGACAGGTATAGAGCGCGCCCGTCGGCGCTTCGACCACAGGCGGCGGCGGAGGGGGAGGCGGGGGTGGCGGGGCCATGCCGCTATCGGTCGGGGTGGTCACGCAGCCCGCCAGGGTCAGGGCGAGCGCGGAAAGAGCGACGATAGACAGGCTGCGACGCATAGGGTCCTCCACATTTGTCGGTGACAGCATAGCCCGTTTCCGGGGCTTGCGAAATAAGCTCACGATAAGGTTTACCGGTTCTTTTTGTCAGGACTTTCTTAACCGTATCTGTAAACCGCAAACTCATGAAGCTTTGATAACGTGGTTTCGGGAAGGGCGTTTTCCTCCCACCTGCAGACGGCCGCCGGGGTGTGGGGCCGGGGAGAGCCTTAGATGTTTCACCGTCCGATCCATGTTCTGTTCCTGGCCGAGCGTAACTCCTCACGTTCCATTCTGGCCGAAGCCCTGCTCAACCGTCTGGGGGCCGGGCGCTTTGAGGCCTATTCGGCGGGTGTGACGCCGGCCGTGGCCATCAGCCCCTATGCCATCGCGCTGTTGCACCGTATCAACTACAATATTCAGACCCTCGTGCCCAAGGGGATCGAAGCCTTCGGGGCGGCGGATGCACCGGAACTCGACTTCGTTTTCCGCCTGTCGCACCACCTGCCGCAGGGTCGTCTGCCGCAATTCAAAGGCAATCCGCGCCTGATCGACTGGTTCCTCCCCGATCCGGAAGACGTCATGGGCTCCCCGGCCATGATCGCCACCGCCTATGCCGACCTGTTTGGTGCTCTGTGCTCGCGAATCGAAACGCTGAGCCAGATGAGCCCGGCCTTTCTGGCCGGTGAAGCCGCTCCGGATCGACTGGAGCGCATGGGCGAGGCCTATATCCGTCTGGCTGCTTAATACCAACGGCCGAAGATGCTGACCGCATCCGGCCGTTGAAAACTCGAGACTGTCTCATATGTGCCCTCGACATGAGACAGTCTCGAACCGAATACCAAGAGTCATTTTCAATGACCCTTGGTATACCTGTTTTATACGTTTCTCCCTGACCTTGGGGCGGTTGTCATCGGCAACCGCCCTTTCTTTATGCCTTCCTTACGTTCAATGGCTGAAAAACCCGGCGAATTCGTTTGCAAATTCCCGCGTCGGGGGTTTTTACCCACATCGCTTTCATGTATGGTTTTCGCATGGAAATGGATGATGCCGTCGTTGCTTTGTTCGCCCTTGCCCATCCGGGCCGGTTGGAAGCCTTTCGCACCATCGTGCGCGCAGGTCCGTCCGGTATGCCCGCCGGTGAGATTGCCCGCGCGATCAAGGCCCCTGCCAATACCACCTCGACCCACCTCAGCATTCTGACGGGAGCGGGCCTGCTCAAGGCCTACCGCAGTGGTCGCTCGATTATCTACAGCGCGGAGCTGACCCATCTGTCGGGTCTGGCCGACTATCTGCTGAACGATTGCGCGCAGGGCAAGCCGGAGGCGTGGAGCCAGTTGACGGTGCCGGAACCCGCCACCAAAAAGACGGCGTGATCGTCAATGCAGGCAACAAAAAACCCCGCTGGTCTCACAGCGGGGTTTTTCATGTCGAAAGGGGTTTGAACTCAGCTTCCGAACTTGCGCACCGGCTGGGCGCCCACGGCCTGATTTTTGATATAGAGGCCGCGCATCCCCGCCATTGGCTTGAAAACATCGGTGATGCCCAGCACGGTTTCCGCCGCGCCGAGGAAGAGGTAGCCGTCATCGGCCAGCAGGGTGGCCATCTGCTCCAGCACGCGCTTCTTGGTTTCGATATCGAAATAGATCAGCACGTTACGGCAGTAGATCACGTCCTGACGACCGACGGAGCGCAGATCGTCAAGCAGGTTGAGCTTTTTGTAGCGCACGGCCTGACGGATCTTGGGCGAGATGCGCCACATTTCGTCGATCTTCTCGAAATGCTTGACCATCATCTGGATGGGCAGGCCACGCTGCACTTCAAACTGGGTATAGAGGCCGGCCTGCGCCTTTTCGAGGCAGCGTTCGGAAATGTCGGTGGCCAGGATGTCGAGATTGACGCGCGGGAACTGGGCGCGCGACTCTTCCATCATCATGGCCAGGGAATAGGGCTCCTGACCGGTCGAGCAGGCGGCGCACCAGATCTTGATGTCGCCGCTGCGGCTCTTGGCCAGAGCGGGCAGGACGTCGGATTTGAACTGATCAAACGGCGTCTTGTCGCGGAAGAAAAAGGTCTCGTTCGTCGTCATCGCGTCGGTGACGGTATAGATCAGCTTCTCGTCACGCTTGGTGCGCAGGGCCGTCAGCAGGGCGGCGACATTGGCATAGCCTTCGCGGCGCGCCACGGGGGCCAGACGGCTTTCGATCAGATAGGTCTTGTCCGAGCCGAGGATCAGGCCGGAGCGTTGCTTCAACAGGGCGGCAAGGTGTTCGGTATCTTCCGGGGTCATATTATTCTCTCACCTTTGGCGATGGCCCGGCACGTCTGCGCCAGACCGTCGATGGGTTTTATAAATTCGGCCAGACCGGCTTCGGCGACGGCACCGGGCATCCCCCAGACGACCGACGACTTTTCGTCTTGCACCATGACGGTGGCATTGACATCGACCAGGGCCCGCGCTCCGTCACGGCCATCGTGGCCCATGCCGGTCAGGACGACGGCGACGACGTTCTTGCCGTACAGTTCTGCGCCGGATTTAAACAAAGGATCGACCGCAGGGCGACACCAGTTGACGGGGGCCGACTGATCGAGGCGAAGCGATGGCTGACCGGGCGTGCCTTTCAGCGTCATGTGGAAATCGCCGGGCGCGATATAGATGTGGCTGCCTTTGAGGCCCATACCGTCCTGCGCTTCGACCACCTTCTGCGGCAGGGCCTTGTCGAGGTGTTCGGCGAGGATGGTGGTAAAGGTCGAGGGCATGTGCTGAACGATCAGCACCGGGATGCGCCAGTCGGGACCAAGACCCGCGAGGAAGTTGCGCAGGGCCGGGGGGCCGCCCGTGGAGGCACCGACCAGCAGGATGTCGCAGCGGCGCGGGCCGGTCATGGTCCGCACGCGCGGTGCGGCGGCCACGTGGCCGTTCGGCGTTGCCGGTGCCGGTGAGCCGGCCGGGCGGTCGATGCGGCGGATCGGCGCGACGATACCGGGGGTGGGGGTATTAAGGTTAACCGGGGCGCTTGGGGCCGTGGTT
>NZ_JAIWNX010000264.1 GCF_020217185.1 Asticcacaulis sp. | reverse complement strand
GAGGCACCGGCGGCCGCGGCATTGGGCCAAGCGCGCGTGCGACCACACAGGGCACGCACCTTGGTCAGAAGCTCGCTTTTGAAGCCGTCTGCCCCGCCGATACGGGCGGAGTCGGGCTTGGGCACATAGTCGGCGGCGCCCAGTTCAAGGGCGCGGATGGTGACCGAGGCCCCGCGCGTCGTCAGGGTCGAGGCCATCAGGATTTTCAGGCCCGGCTTGGCCGCCAGCATCCTGGGCAGGGCTTCGAGGCCGTTCATGTTCGGCATCTCGATATCAAGGATCAGCACATCGGGCTGAAGTTCCTTGAGTTTGTCGATGCCCTTCTGGCCGTCCGTGGCGGAGCCGACGAGCACCATGTCGCTTTCCGCTTCGATCCAGCGGGTGACAAGGCCGCGCACGACCGCCGAGTCATCAACGATCATCACCCGCAGGGGGCGCAGCGATACCGAGGGATTGGGGTTAAGCGACATACGCTGGGGATACCTTAGATAAGGCCGACTTCGGTGAACTTGGCTTCGAGGATTTCACCGTCGAAGGGCTTCATGATGTATTCCGAAGCGCCTTCGGTCAGGGCTTCGGTGATGTGGGCCAGATCGTTTTCCGTGGTGCAGAAGACCACGACGGGGTCGGTGCCGCCCTCTTCCTTGCGCAACTGACGCAGGAAGGTGATGCCGTCCATGACCGGCATGTTCCAGTCCAGCAGGATGGCGTTGGGCATGGACGACTTGCAGTAGTTGAGGGCTTCGAGGCCGTCATTGGCCTCGGCCACTTCAAACTGGAGATTTTCCAGAATGCGACGCGCCACCTTGCGGATAACGCGGCTGTCATCGACGACGAGGCAGGTTTTCATATCGCTTTTTCCTGAGCCCGTAAGCGCAATCCGAAAAGTGGGCACCGCTTTTCGGAGTCAATCGCGCACCAAACCTTAGGCGGCCTTGAGGTGGGCGGCGTCCAGAAGGGTGTGCGGGTCCAGAACTATCAGAAGTTCCTTTTCCAATTGATAAACGCCGACGATAATTTCGGCCCAGCGCGGCGGCAGGTTGCCCGGCGGGGCGTGGAACTTTTCGTCATCCAGCTTCAGGACCTCATCGACCGAGTCGATGACGAGGCCGTAGGAATCGCCATGCACTTCGAGACCGATGGCCAGCGGCTCCGGCGCATCGGCCGGGCGTGGCGACAGGCCCAGGCGGCGACGGGCGCAGACGGCGGTGACGATACGGCCGCGCAGGTTCAGCACGCCGGCGATTTCGGTGCGCGACAGCGGCACGGGCGTCAGGCCACGCGGATGGAAGACATCATGGACGCGGGCGGCATCGACGCCAAACAGCTGGCCACCGACACGCAGGGTCACGTAATCACGGATACTCATAATGAACCTCAGGCAGCTTCGGTGATAAGGTCTTGGGCGGGCTGACGGCGGGCGTGTTCGGCCAGACCGCGCAGCAGGTAGTGATCGACGTCGAGGATTTCGCAGGCGCGACCGGTGATGACGGCGGTGCCGCGCACGCCCGGACGATCCGGCGACAGTTCGATATTGAGGAAGTCTTCGACCACATCGACGATCTCATCGACGGCCAGAGCCATGGCATAGCCTTCGCCGGTGAAGACCAGCAGCGGCTGAATATCCTGCTCCTTGAAGCCGTAGGTATCGGCGACGTTGAGGATCGGCATGAGCTTGCCACGGTATTGCAGAGCGGCGCGGCCATCCATGCGCTCGATCTTTTCGGCTTCGATGTGTTCGAGGCGCGTGATGTGCTCCAGCTCGACCGCCTTCGGGGCACCGCCACCGGCGCGGAACAAAAGCATGGCCACCTTCTGGCCCTGTGCGCTTTCGGCGATGGCGTCTTCGGCGGACTCTTCAACCTTTTCTTCCAGCATGTTGCCGGCGCGTTCGGACAGGGCGTTCGGATCAAGGATCAGCACCACCGAGCCGTCGCCCAGAATGGTCGCCCCGGAGAAGATGTCCACGTCGCGCAGGATGGAGGCCAGCGGCTTGACGACGATTTCTTCGGTGTCCAGAACGTCATTGACGACCAGACCGTAGCGGCGCTCACCGACCTGAATGACCATGACGAAAGTGGCGTTCTCTTCGGTGGCGGCTTCCAGTTGCAGCGTCGGCCCAAGCTGGACCAGCGGCAGCAACTTGTCGCGCAGACGCAGGACGAGGGCGTCGTTGATCTTTTCGATCTTGTGCTCGGCATTGGCGCCGGTGCGGACCAGTTCCATGACCGAGGTTTGCGGCACGGCGAACTTCTGACCACCGGCACCGACGATCAGGGCCGAAACGATGGCCAGCGTCAGCGGGATTTTGATGGTGAAGGTCGTGCCCTGACCGGCGATCGAGTTGAGGTCGATCTGACCGCCGATCTGCTCGATATTGGTGCGCACCACGTCCATGCCGACGCCGCGGCCGGACAGGTTGGTGACCTTGGCCGCCGTTGAGAAGCCCGGCGCGAAGATGTAGCGATGAATCTGCTGATCGCTCATGCCTTCGACTTCGGCACGGGTCGCCAGACCCTTTTCGACGATCTTTTCTCGGATGCGGGCGGTGTTCAGGCCGCGACCATTGTCCGAAATGCGGATGACGATGTAGCCACCTTCGTGGAAGGCCGCCAGTTTCACCTGACCATTGGCGGGCTTGCCCAGAGCAATGCGTTCTTCGGTGGGTTCCAGGCCGTGGTCGGCCGAGTTGCGCACCATGTGGGTCAGCGGGTCGCGGATCAGTTCCAGAACCTGACGGTCCAGTTCCGTGCCTTCGCCTTCCATGATCAGGTCGATCTTCTTGCCCAGTTCGTGCGACAGGTCGCGCACCAGACGGGGCAGCTTCTTCCACGCCGCGCCGATGGGCTGCATGCGCGTCTTCATCACGCTGTCCTGCAATTCACCGGTCAGGGTGGACAGGCGTTGCAGCGGGGTAGCGAAGGCCGAGTCTTCGCGGTTACGCGAGATTTGCAGAAGCTGGTTGCGGGTCAGAACCATTTCCGACACCAGCGTCATCAGGCCTTCCAGCACATCGACCGACACGCGGATCGACTGGGTGGTGGCGATACCGCCGTTTTCATCACCGAGCGCTGCCGCCAGCGCACCGGACGCCGCCTCGACGGGTTCAGCCTTCGGGGCCACAGCGGCGGGCGCTTCGACCTTGGGTTCAGGCTTGGGTTCGGGCTTCGGGGCTTCGGCCTTGACTTCGACCACGGGCTCCGGCTCCGGATCGCTCATCCAGTCGGGGGCTTCGGCGGCGAGGAAGGCGGCTTCCAGTTCGTCGAGCGACACTTCGCCCGGACGCAGCGGGCGTTCCAGCTCCGGCTTGACTTCGGCGATGACGACTTCGGGGATATCGGCATTGATCGGACGGTCGGGGACCTGAACCGGCTGAACGGTCTCGATGGCCACTTCGCGACCTTCGGCCATGGCCTCCAGTTGCGAAATCAGGTCATCATCGTCGCCGTCGGGCTCATTGCCCGTCTGTTCCAGACCATTGAGGATCAGCTTGATGCGGTCGATGGAGTGCAGAACCAGCGTCACCGCCGTCGGCGTGACCTCCAGCTTGCCATCGCGGAAGCGACCGAGCAGGGTTTCACCGGCGTGGGCCACGGCTTCGAGGCGACCCAGCCCCAGGAAGCCGCAGGTGCCCTTGATGGTGTGCACCAGCCGGAAGATATTATCGAGCGTCTTTCGTTCGTTGGGGTTGGCCTCGAACTTGACCAGTTCACTATCGACCACCTCAAGGCTTTCGGCCGTCTCGGTCAGGAATTCCGCAATCAGATCGTCCACTTTACACCCCGTCAGAACACTATGGCCGACCCTGAAATGAGGGCGTGGGTCGGACCTTTGACCGCCCATCATCAGATGGTTTGGTTAAAGGAGTGTTTGCAGAACGGGCTGGAAACGTGAACTTTGTTATTTTTTTGGTAGAACGATCTTAATGCCGAGTGAATCGGGCTCCAGAGTGACCGCAAGCGTGCCGCCGGCCTCCTGCACGACGCTGTGCAGCCAGAAGGGCTGTATCCATTGCCCGCTCAGGCCGTCCGACAGGGGCTGACCGTTCAGGCCCTCCACCGCTTCGGGTTTGAGGCGCGCGCGCGGGCCATTGGATTGCGCCGTCAAAATGATGGCCTCGTCCGTCTCTTCGCGACGAAGGGTCGCCGTGCCCCCGGTCGGCAAGGCGTTACCGGCAATATAGCCAAGATTCATCAGGGCACGGGCTGCCGGCTTTTCGAACACGACCTCATCGGCCACGTCGAAATCGAGCGTGGCGCGCATGGTCGAAAAGACGTCAGACAGGGTCTTGTTCAGTTCCTTGGCCGAAAAGGCTTCGGCCGAGGTCGCGGCCCCGAAGGCTACGCGAGCGAAATGCACCAGCGTGACCAGCTTGGTCGCCGAGGTCTGGATCAGGTTGACGGCATCGTCGCGCATGTCCTGCGCCGACGGGTCGCTGAGCAGGTCGAGGCCCGAAATAATGGCCCCGGTCGGCGAGATAAAGTCGTGGCACAGCTTGGCCACCAGTTGCGTCGCCAGTTCGTGCGGATTGGGCAGGGCCGCGACCTTTGCCGGAGTTTCGGTTTCGGAACCCTGTTCAGGCGTCGTCAGCGAAAGGTCATCCATGGTCTTTAAAGTCTCTGCGTTGGGATCGGGGTTTCAGGCAGTTTAGTTCTGATCGCGCCATGTGTGAGGTGATTTGCCTTATCAGGAAACACCCTTGCGGCTATAATCCATAAAATTCGCATGACGAAAGGCGGTGCGACCTCGCGCTTCTGGTCAGGCGATCCCATCTTCTGTAGGGCTGGACACTTTAGATTACGTGCCCGCCCACTGCGCCGGTCAGCCCATGCGGGACGCCACGCCTTATTTCTAAAACCGTTACGGAGGTTTCCCATGCCCGACACGCAACCGCAATCGACGGCCTCGCGCTATGCCCGCAAAGGCCGCGGCAAGGTGTTTGAATCCATTCTCGACACCATCGGCGATACGCCGCTGGTCAAGCTGCCGCGTCTGTCGGCTGAATACGGGGCCAAGGCGACGGTTCTGGCCAAGCTGGAATTCTTCAACCCGCTGGCCTCGGTCAAGGACCGCATCGGTGTGGCCATGATCGAAGCGCTGGAAGCGACGGGGCAACTGAAGCCCGGAGGCGTTATCATCGAGCCGACCTCGGGCAATACCGGGATCGCTCTGGCCTTTGTCGCTGCGCAAAAGGGCTATGAACTTATCCTCGTCATGCCGGAATCCATGTCGCTGGAGCGCCGCAAGATGCTGGCGCTGCTGGGGGCGCGCCTTGAGCTGACCCCGGCGGAAAAGGGGATGCGCGGGGCCGTCAACCGCGCGCAGGAACTGGTCGCCGCCACGCCGGGGGCGGTCATGCCGCAGCAGTTCGAAAACGCCGCCAACCCGCAAATCCACCGTATTTCGACGGCCGAGGAAATCTGGAACGATACGGACGGCGCGGTCGATGTGCTGATTTCCGGCGTCGGCACCGGCGGCTCGATCACCGGTATCGGTCAGGTGCTGAAAGAAAAGAAGGCTTCGGTCGAAGTCGTCGCGGTTGAGCCTGAAGCCTCCCCCGTGTTGTCGGGCGGTGAGCCTGGGCCGCACAAGATTCAGGGCATCGGCGCGGGCTTTGTGCCGGGCATTCTGGACAAGGGCGTCATCGACAAGGTCGAAAAGGTGTCGAACGACGACGCCTTCGCCACCGCGCGTCAGGCGGCGCAACTCGAAGGTCTGCCGGTCGGGATTTCGTCGGGTGCCGCGCTCAAGGCCGCCTTCCGTCTGGCGGCGCAGGACGCCTATGCGGGAAAGACCATCGTGGTCATCATCCCGTCGTTTGCCGAGCGTTACCTCTCGACCGCTCTCTTCGACGGGCTGTAAAATCACGCCGCTCCTCTGATCACAGGGGAGCGGCTTCCTATGGTGGTGTTCGGGGTCGGCTTTAACCTCTTTTAATATCTCGCTAGGCATAGTGCTTGCCATGAGCACGCCGCCTGACTCGCAAGCCCTGAGCCCAGAAGACGAAATGTCCGTTGATGACGGCCTTATCGCGGTGGGTGCGCGTGCCGATGAGGCCCATGAACAGGTCTTCCCGGCGCGTCAGACCCTGCTGAAACGGCTCGCTGACGTGGTCTGTCTGCCGGAAACGCGGGTCAATGCCTTTGAGCGCGCCGTGACCGCCGACCTGCTGGTCGAAATGCTGCGTGAAGCGCAAAAGGGCGAGCGCCTGCGCGTGGCGCGCCGTCTCAGCAAGCTGAGCGAAGTGCCGCACACGCTGGTGCGTCTGCTGATTACCGATGAGCCCGAGATCGCCCGCTTCCTGATCGAGGATTGCGACTCGCTGGCCGAAACCGATCTGCTCTATTGCGTTCGCCGCGGTACGCCGACCCACTGTCGCCTTCTGGCGGCGCGTAAACATATCGGGCCTGTGGTGGCCGAAGCTCTGACCGACACCGGCGATATCGACACGGTCGAGCAATTGTTAAAGAACCGCACCTCCACCCTGTCGCAGGGCGCTATCGAGGCGGCGGTGTCGCTCAGTCAGGACACGCCACGACTGGTGCCGCATCTGATCCGGCGGCTGGAACTGCGCCCCAGCTCGGCCTATGTGATGTTCTGGTGGGCCGATGCCGATGTGCGTCGCGTCATCCTCAGTCGGTTTGCCGTCAACCGCGAAGTCATGCAGGATTCCGCTGGTGACGTATTCGCTATGGCGGCGAAAGAAGGGTGGGGCGATCCGCTGGCGCGCAAGGCCCTGCAATTTATCGAACGCCGTCAGCGCAACCGCGAGGCCCTGAAAAAAAGCCCGTTCGCCAGTCTGGAGGCCGCCATTGCCGAGGCCGCGCGCAGCGGCATGACGCGGCACACGGCCGAGGAAATCTCTTATCTGTCCGGTATCAAGCCTTCGACCGGGGCCAAAATCCTGCGGGATGGTGGCGGTGAGGCGCTGGCCGTTCTGTGCAAGGCAACGGGGCTGAAAAAGGCCGATCTGCGCAATCTGTGGCGGGCTTTGCGCCGTCCGGGGCAAAAGGACGGGGAGGTGCATCCGGACCTTGAGCGGGTGCTGGTTGTCTATGACACCCTGGCTGTGGATCGGGCGCAGACGGTGCTGCGCTACTGGAACTGGTCGCTCTCTTCGGCCCTGACGCCGATGATGATCCGCGCCCTGTCGCAAGGGGAGTCGATGGAAATAGACGCCTTGTCCGTACCGCAACGCGCCGCCATGCTGGCCTTCGCGCAGGACCTGAAGCGGTAGCCCCGAAATCAGGCTGGCGATAAATATAGAATCGCCTCACGCGACCCGCGGCTCAAGACTCGTCAAAGTACCAGACGGCTCAGAATGTGAGATTTTGCGGCTTTATTGACCTCATAAACAGATACGAGCGGCATTTTGTCACAAACCGCACAGCGTGATGAGAACAAAAGGAGTCTAAATCCTGCGGACCGTATCCTTAAGCCCGCATCTGTGGATAGGCGGCGGCCTTAACCGGGTTTAAATCTCTGGTTAACCCTTTTTTGCTTGCCAAGGAATCACTGATTAAGAGAAGGTGAAGATCAGTGATTCGTATACGGGGCAAGGTTTCAGGCGATTATGACGGGCATGGCAGCGGAAATGCTGAGCGCTTTGCGCATGCACGAAGAGGTCTTCCGTTACTGGAAGAGCCTGCGCCGCCCCGGACGCCTGCCGTCGCGCGCCGACATTGATCCGTGCAGTGTGCGCAAGCTGTTGCCGACCATTTCTCTGATTGATGTGCTGGCCGATGATCCGGCCAATGAACCTGAGCGTTTCCGTCAGCGGCTGGCCGGCACCGACCTCTACACGGCCTATGGTATGGAGATCACGGGCAAGTCGTTCACCGACATCTATGGCCCCGAAGAAGCCCGCTACTGGGCCGAAGAACTCACCTTCGTGGTGCGCACGCGCAAACCCGGTGTCGGTTTGCATTCGATGGCGTGGCGTGGTTCAAAATCGCTGAGCCTGTTCTGGTTGCGTCTGCCTCTGGCCTCCGACGGGGTCAATGTCGATATGATTCTGGGCCATGATGCCCTGATCGGCCAGCCGGAACTGACCGGCCCCAGCGGCATCCGCGCCGCCTGATTTTTTTGGATCATTATGATTTCTTTCAGAAACATAATGATCCAGCTTTTGTTTGGCCCCTCGCCGGGCGGTGGCTGCGCCACCTTGGCCGCCGCCTCAATGGCGGCTTGAGTGGGATGATTCCATCAGAAATCATCCCACTCCATACTCCCCTTTTATCACCCATCATAGGGGACGAATCATCTCTGCGCGCAGGGGTTTTGCTGTCGTCATCTGGCCCTCTATCCCCCTACTTAAGAGCGAAAAATAGGCTTAATTGCCCATATTTTCACTTGAAATAGGAAAACTATCCTCTCAATATCCACCTCGCTTAACATGAGAACAAATTGGCAACATTTGAGTCTCGTGAAAGGGGATCGCTATGAAACGGAGGGTGCAGACAGAGGCGGAAATCGCCGCCGAGGCACAGGCGGACCTGACACAGGCCGACTATGTGATGGGGCTGGTGTCGGTGGTGACCGGCGTGCCGCTCAGCGATATCCGCGCCATAGACCGCAAGGATGCGCGCACATCGCGGGCCCGGCAGTTGTGCATGTATCTGATCTCGGTGGCCTGGCAATGGCCGCTCTATCGCATTGGCGCGGCTTTTGGCCGTGACCGCACGACGGTCGGCCACGCCTGCCGTCGCATCGAGGATTTGCGCGACAACCGCCTGTGGGACGAGCAGATCGAGCGGCTGGAGGCCTGTCTGCTGGACATGCCCTCCGGTCTGGCCCTGCCGCGCCGGAGGGCCGCCTGATGCGGGGTACGCCCGAAGCCCTGCGCGAGCGGCTGAAAGCGCCGGGGGCGCACCTGAAACCCGTAGCAGGCGGTTACGAACTGCGCCTGACCGCGGACGGGCGAAGGCGCGCCGTGGACCGGCTGAGTGCCGCCGACCTGCGCGCCGTTCAGGCGCTGGGGCCGCTGACCCGCCATGCCGACGGGCGGCTGAGCCTGATGCCGCCGCCGGATGACCTCAGTGGCCTGATCCGCGAGGGCTATTTTGACCGTCTTCAGTTGCTGGCCCTGGATCAGTGGCGGCGCGATCACGCCACGGCCTATGCCGCTGATCGCCTGACTCAGGACTGGAGCCGCTTTGGTGGCGGGGGGCGCTCCACCGCGGCCAGTGACCTGCCGCTCTATCGTCTTCAGGCGCGCAGGCGCTGCGACGAGGCGGCTGCTGTGCTGGGTGATCTGGCCGGGCCGGCGCGTCGGGTGGGGCTGGAAGACTGGCCTTTGTCGCAGGCGGCCTGTGCTCCCGAAGCATTGACGGAGGCCTTTACTCGCCTGTCTGGTTATTATCGTATCGGCGGTTAACCTAGTCATGTCCCGCTATGAAACGAAAATACCGAAAACTATAGCATGGATAATACACTGTTAACAAAAACCGCGATTGCCCGGTTGACCTTCGTAAGTCCTGCGCAGAGGATATATCCACAGTTCGGGAAAAGGACACATTATGTCTGAAGACAAGGCCACCCCCACCACGGTGACTCCGCTCAAAAATCCGCCGCGTAACACGCTGGACAAGCCGCTGCGCCATGTGGTGTCGAACGAAGAACTGGACGCCTTGTGCGAAGTGCGGCGCGAATACGTGACTGAGTATGTATGGGGCGCGGTCGGTGTGGCCATCGGCACCTTGCCCGGCACGGTGGCCCTGCTGTACGGCTATCTGACGTCTGGTACCGCCTATGGCTTCCGCCCGGAAGGGCTCATTCAGTTCGGCCTGTTCTGCGCCGCCCTGTCGGTCATCGGCAGCATGGGCATGATCGCCCAACGCCGCGCCCGTCGCCTGCGCGATATCGAAGCCGATATCCGTATGCGGGCTTAACCGTTCCCAGACAGACTCATACCAACGGCCGAAGATGCTGACCGCATCCGGCCGTTGAAGAAGCGAGAATTTCTCATATGTGTCAGTGACATGAGAAATTCTCGAATGGA
>NZ_JAIWNX010000263.1 GCF_020217185.1 Asticcacaulis sp. | reverse complement strand
CTGCCGGAATTCTTCAACATCAAATACCCCTTCCCGGCCAATGAGCCCTTCATCCCGCACGATATGATCGAGGTGGGGTCGTACAAACGCAGTTTCGAGGTGGCGGCGGACTGGGCCGGGCAGGATGTGTTTCTGCATATCGGCGCGGCGGGCGCGGCCTACTACATCTGGGTCAATGGCGAGAAGGTCGGCTATTCGGAAGATTCCAAGCTGCCGTCCGAATTCAATGTGACGAAATTCCTCAAGCCCGGTCACAACGAGATCGCGCTGGAAATCTACCGCTATGCCGACGGCTCCTATCTGGAGGATCAGGACTTCTGGCGGCTGTCGGGCATCGAGCGCAGCGTCTATCTCTATGCCGAACCAAAGACGCGCCTGCGCGATTTCACCGTCCGCGCGACGCTGGACAAGACCTATACGGATGGCGTCTTTGCGCTGGAGGCCGAACTGGCCGGTCAGAAGGGTGCGGCCACAGTGACCGCCACCGTCTATGACGGCGAGACGCAGGTGCTGAAAACCTCAGCAAAAGCAAATGTCGGCAAGCCGGCGCAACTGAGCGGCACGCTCAAGGGCGTCAAGGCGTGGACGGCGGAAACACCCAACCTCTACCGGCTGGTGATCGAGGTCACGGACGCCAAGGGCAATCTGATCTCGGCCACCTCGAAGAAGATCGGTTTCCGCACGGTGGAAATCCGCAATGGCGAGGTGCAGGTCAATGGCAAGCGCATCCTGATCAAGGGCGTCAACCGCCACGAGCACGACCCCAAAACCTACCGCGTCATGACGCCGGAGCTGATGCGCAAGGATGTCGAGCTGATGAAGCAGGCCAATGTCAATGCGCTGCGCACCTCGCACTATCCCAATGATCCCTACCTCTACGACCTCGCCGACGAATACGGCCTCTACATCATGGATGAGGCCAATATCGAGAGCCATGAATATATGGACACCGCCGACAAGAAGGCGGCGCAGGCCAACGACCCGAAAATTCGCGAGCAGATCCAACTGGGCTACAAGCCGCACTGGGCTAATGCCCACCTTGACCGCATCTCGCGCATGGTCGAACGCGATAAAAACCACCCCTCCATCATCTTCTGGTCGCTGGGTAACGAGGCCGGGACCGGACCCAACTTTGAAAACGCCGCCAGGTGGATTCGCCAGAACGATCCGACGCGCCTGATCTCGTATCTGGGCCACGGCACGCTCTACGGCGACCATCAGCCCAACCCCTATGTCGATATCTACGCGCCGATGTACGACGATATCGACCGCATCAACGACTATGCCGAAGACCCGCGCTACACCCAGCCGCTGATCCAGTGTGAATACGCCCACGCCATGGGCAACAGCCTCGGCAATCTTGAGGATTATTGGGTCGCCATCCGCGCCAAAAAGAAGCTGCAAGGCGGCTTCGTCTGGGACTTCATTGATCAGTTCGTGGACGGTAAGGACTCCAAAGGCCGTCACTACTGGGCCTCAGGCTTTGATGTGAACCCCGAACGCGGCGACAATTCCGTGGTGGGCGACGGTGTGGTGCAGGCCGACCGTACCCCGGACCCGGAATATTACGAGCTTCAGAAGGTCTATTCGCCGGTCACCTTCGAAGGCGCGCCGCAGTCGGGTAAGGTCACGGTCATCAACCGTCATAATTTCCGCGACCTGTCGGGCTTCGACTTCACCTGGAGCCTGTTGAAGGACGGCGTGGTCGCCGATCGCGGCACGCTGAGCGGCGTCAAGGCCGCCCCTGACTCGTCCTCGGACGTGGCCCTGTCCCTGCCGGCCCTGCCGCAGGACGGCGCGGAATACATCGTGACGCTGGCCGCCATCGCCAAGAGCGACAGCATCCGTGGCGTGCCGGCGGGTTCGACCGTCGGCTGGAGCCAGTTTGTGCTGCGCCCGGCCTCGGCCCCGATGGAGGCGACAGCCTTCGTCAAGCCGCAGCAGAAGGGCAAGGCCATTACCCTCAGCGCCGCCGGCCGCACGCTGAGCATCGACGCCGATACCGGTCTGATCGCGCTGGACAGCAACGGCAAGACGCTGCTCAAGGGCGGGACGCCCAACTTCTGGCGCGGCCTGACCGATAATGACGAAGGTGCCAATGTGGCGCGCAGCCACGGCATCTGGAAAAGCCTGACCGAAAACCGCCGCGTGCGCGACCTGAAGGTCGAGGCTGACCGCGTACAGGTCCTGTTCGTGCACGGCCCCGGTCAGGTGAAGGTCACCGTCACCTACCGCCTGCGCACCGACGGTAAGGTCATGGTCACCACCGACTTTGATCCGGTCAAGGATGACCTGCCCGATCCGCTGCGCGTCGGTCTGCGCTTTGACACCGATCCGTCTCTGGCCAATCTCGAATGGTACGGACGCGGCCCGCAGGAATCCTATGTCGATCGTCAGACGGGCTATGCCATCGGCCGTTATAAGGGCACGCTTGCCGAACAGTTCCACGACTATGCCCGCCCGCAGGAGACCGGCAACAAGACCGATGTGCGCTGGATCGCTGTTTCCGACGCTTCGGGCAAGGGGGTGAAGGTGACCGGGGCTCAGCCCCTCAGCGCCAACGCCCTCGCCTTCCCCTACGAAGACCTCTATGCCCGCCCGCGCGGCGAATGGCGTGCCGCTGACGTCACGCCGCATGGTGACGGGACGCTGCTGATCGACTTGGCGCAGATCGGCGTTGGCGGTGATACCGGCTGGTCGCAGGAGGCGCGCTCGCTGGTCAAGTACCGCATCCCGCTGAAGCCCCAGAGCTACGGCTTCACCATCGAGACGACGGTGCCTTAAGGGGGCAAGATGCAGGGGCCGTAAGGCCCCTGCACCCCGATTTGTGTGGCATGGAACCATTATATAGTTACCGCAGACGTGCCGCTCTGACACACGAAACGTTCGCCTTTCCCCAAGGGGAAGAAAAGACATTTTCTCAAATAAATACATGTATTAAGTCGGCACACCCTAAGGTTATCGCCACCTTAAGAGACATGATTTTCAATTTCTTAATAATCGCAAACTCAGGTGAACTAATTTTTTATTAAATATTAATTTCTCCTGAACGAGAATGTTTTAATTTTTCATTTACCCATCTTAAAAATGAAAGATTAACGGCGTTTATCGGCCTGTCTATTGCTGAACTTCTGTGGCCCGCTTGGGGGCAAATACACAGGAGACTCAGATGAAATACCTTTCCCTAATCGCCGTCGCCGGTCTGGTTCTGGCCGGTTCGGCTCAGGCGCAAACCGCCTCGAACAATCAGAACAACTCGTCCAACATCAAGGCGCAACTGAACGCCAAGATCGACAATGTCACCAATGACGTATCGGCGACCGCTGCGGCCATCGGCAACAGCTTCACCGCCGAAGGGTCGAGCCTGAACGGCCTGAACAACTATCAGCGCTTCTTCGGGGACGCGACCTCCAACCTTTCGACGACCATCACCAATGTGACGGGCGATGTCAGCGCCACTTCGGCCGCCATTGCCAATACGGCGACGGTGAAAGCCGACTGGTCGGGTGCCGTGTCGAACACCCAGTACGTCAATTACGACCCGTCGGCGGTGCTGAACGCCACGGTCTATAATGTGGACAAGTCGGTCAGCGCCACGGCGGCGGCCATCAGCAACTCGGCCACCTTCACCACCGACTTCAGCAGCCTGAACTCGACCCAGGTCAATACGGCTGCGGTCAATGCCTATGCCAACACCACCATCGCGGGCGTTGCGGGCAAGGTGGACGCCACGGCGGCGGCCATCGGAAACACCCTGACGGTCAAGGGTTTCTGATGATCCGGAAGGGAGCCCGCCGCGCAGGCGGGCTCCTCTTTTCCGTTATGGAGCCATAGACAGACATGCGTCCATCCATCCTTCTCACCGGCCTCGTCTTTACCGGCCCTTTGCTGGCCCTGCCCGCCGCGGCTCAGACCTCTGACCTGCGGGCGCTGGAAAACGGCTATGGCAATGGCCGACGGCTGGAAAACCAGCCCTTCACCCCCACCACGCGCGATGCCAATGGCAACCGCCTGATCGTCAACGGTATCATCCAGTACGACGACGCCAATAGCCGCTACAGCCAGTCGAGTTCCAACGGCGGCAGCCTTCTGTCGAACAATAGTCTCCTGACGCCGCAGGGGACGGCCACGGCCACGGCAATTGGCAACCTGTTGTCGGTCACGGTCAGCGGCAGCCACAACACGGTCATTCTCAACAGCCGTCAGGACAATTCCGGCAATGTGTCCGCCGTCCTGAACGGTCGCAAAACGACCGGTGAATAACACCTCCCCGCTTTCACCCCTACCCGGATACGCGCAGATGCCCCACACCCTTCGCCTCTTCTTCGCCCTGAGTTGCGCCGCAGGCTCGCTATCGCCGGGTCTGGCCACTGCGGCACCTCCGCTTGCGGAGGTGACTCTCAATGAAACGCCGGTGACGCCCGCCTTGCGCTGCCTCGCCCACCGCCCGTCTCTGAACGGCCTGCCGCGTCTGGCGGTCGGGCGCATTGGCGACCTGACGGGCAAGGTCGATTTCGACACAGGCGCCAAGATCACGCAAGGTGCGTCGCTGTTCGCCGTCAGTGCACTGGGCTATGCCGGGGTCCCGGTGGTCGAGCGCCTCGACAATTCCGTGGCCGAAATCGAACTGAACTATGCGCGGCAAAAGCTGCTGTCGGATACGCCGGAACGCGCCGGGCAAAGCGGCGACAATTTCCGCCCCATTCTGGCCGGGCAGATCGCCGGTTCGCGCTATTATATCGTCGGCGGCATTACCGAACTGAACTACAATATCCGCTCCGACGGCTACGACGCGGCCATCGGGTCGCAGGCCCTGCCCGGTGCGCAGGGCCAGATCAGCGGCCGCACCTATGTGCTCAATGTCGCCGTCGATCTGCGGCTGGTCAACACCCAGACCCAGCAGGTGGTGGACACCGTCACCTTCCAGAAGCAGGTGATCGGCGTCACCAACGACCGTCGCCTTAATGGGGGCAGCGAGGATATCGGCCTGCTGCTGCAAGGCGGCAACAGCCGTCAGGAGCCGCTTCAGATGGCGGTGCGCGAACTGGTCGAACGCTCGGTCTATCACCTGATCGCGCCGCTATGGACCGCCGCCGATGGGCGCGCCTGCCTCAGCGAGGCCGGTCTGAAAACGGTGCAGCCATGAGACGTCTGGTCCTTACCCTGCCCCTGCTGCTTTCGGCCTGCGCCAGCGTCACCGCCGACCCGCAGACGGGCCTCTACGCCAAGCCTGTGGGCAATGCCCCGGCCACGCCCAACCTGACGCCCTACAGCGCCGATCTGACCTGTCTTCAGCAGGCGGCTGTGGTCACGCACAAGCCCCTGCCGCGTGTGGCCGTGGGCCGTATCGACGACCTGACCGGCAAGCGCGACTTCTACACAGGGGCCAATATCACGCAGGGCATCGCCCTGTTCACCCAGTCGGCCCTGTCGCGCGCCGGCCTGCCTCAGGTGGAGCGCGGCGACCGCGACATCTCCGACTATGAACTGAAGGCCGCCATGGACCACGTCCTGTCCGACACGCCGGATCAGGCGGGCAACGATCCGGACAATTTCCGCAAGGTCTATGCCGGACAGATTGCCGGGTCCGACTATTATATTTCCGGCGGCCTGACGGAGCTGAACTATAACATACGCTCGGACGGCGTCGATCTGCGCGCCGGGGGCACGGGCAGCGATGATCCGGCAGGCAGTTTCGTATCGCAGCGCTTTGTGATGAATATCGCGCTTGATCTGCGCCTGATCGACACGCGCTCGCAGGAAATCCGGCGCGTCACCGCCTATCAGAAGCAGATTGTGGGGCGTGAGGTAAAGCCCGGCCTGTTCACCCTGCTCGACGGGACCATGCTCGACCTGTCGGGCGGGTTCAGCGAAATGGAGCCCATCCAGCTGAGCGTCCGTACCCTGGTTGAACGCAGCGTCTATGACTTCGCTGCCGGGCTTTACGGCATAGACCCGTCGGTGTGCCGCAATGGCGGCGTGGCGACGACGCAAAGCCCGGACAGTCTTAACGCTGTCGAACCCCGCCCGCCCTATCAGGGGCCGTATCTGGACCGCCGCCGCTGGAGCCACGTGGCCTCAGACGGAGGCTGATTTCGCCCGCACCTCGCCTGTCATGACCAGCAGACACAGACCAAACCCCAGCGCCGGGGTGAGCAGCATCAGCAACCGCAGATCGCTGAGGGTTGCAGCACTTTGGGCGATATTGGGCTGATAGCCGGTGTGACTTAAGCCCCAGCCGAACAGGCCCGCCCCCAGACCCATCGAGATTTTGGAGATCATACCCGCGACGCCGAAGATGAAGCCATCGGCGCGCACCTGAAGCGTCTGCTCGCCATAGTCCACTGTGTCAGGCAGCAGCGACCAGAAGGCAAAGAACAGGCCCAGTGAGCCGCTATGAACGCAGACCAGACAGGCGATAACACCCAAAGGCCCGGCGGTTGTGCCGATGGCCCACAGCGCTCCCAACCCGCTCAGGCCCACACCGCAGGCCGCGATCCATACGCCGCGCCGTCCGATGTGCCGCGCCAGAAGCGTCCACAGAGGGATGACCACCAGACCCGCCATGCCCATTACCGCCAGGGCCAGCGCGCCGCTGCGGTCATCGTGTAGCTGATATTTGAAATAGTAGAGGACGGATTTGGTGAGGACCGTCCCTGAGACGGCAAAAGCCAGCGCCCCCAGATTGAGCCGCCAGAAGGCGCGATTGCGCAGCAGGCTGCCGATCAGGGCCTTCAACGCCGGCGGTGGCGCGGTCGTCTGCGGCTCAGGCTCGCGTGTCACCGAAAACACCAGTGGAAACAGGGCGGTGGCGACGATGGCAAAGGCGACAGCCGTCAGGAAATAGCCCCCCTGCCCGGAGGCCGGGGTGATCAGCGACACCAGAACCGCCGCCAGAGCCCCGAAAAACATACGAAAGCCCGACAACTGCGCGCGGCGGTCAGGATCGCTGGTGATACGCCCGGACAGGGCCGCATAGGGCACATTGACCAGCGCATAGAAGGTACGAAAGACCAGATGCGTGCCCAAAAGACAGAGGGTGAGCATCGTCCCTTCCAGCGGCGGGCGATAATAGAGAAGGCAAAAACTGAGCCCCAGCAGCGGCCCGCCGAACAGGAGATAGGGGCGATAGGCCCCGAATCGCGTGCGCGTCTTGTCCGCTGCCGCCCCGATCAGCGGGTCGATCAGCCCATCCCATACCGAGGCGATCAGATAGATCAGACCCGCCGTTGCGGGCGGCAGGCCGACCACCTCGGTATAGTAGAACAGCAGAAACAGGCTGAGGCTTTGCCAGTAGAGGTTACAGGCAAAGTCACCCAGCCCGTAAACCGCGGCCCCACCCAGGCCTATCTCGCTGCTTTTTCGCGTCATTCAGGCTTTCAGCACAAAGTCAGCCGGGGTGCCGCCGACCGCCGAAGGGGAGATCCACACCTTAAACGCGCCCGGCTCGGCGGCGGGCTTCAGATCAGGGTGCACGAAGGCCAGATCGGCGCGGCTGAGGGTAAATGCCACCCGCGTGCGCTCCCCGGCCTTCAGGCTGATCCGCTTGAAGCCCTTGAGTTGACGGATCGGCTGGACGAGGCTCGCCACCCGGTCATGGATATAGAGTTGCACCACCTCATCGGCGTCGCGCGTGCCCGTATTGGCGATTTCGGCGCTGACCGTCAAAGTCGCGTCCCAGCCCAGTTCCGCCGAACTGACTGTGGTCGGGCCGTATTCAATGGTTGAATAGGTCAGGCCGTAGCCAAACGGATAGAGGGCTTCGTTGGTGACTTCGCGGTAGCGGGTCTTATAGGCCATGTCCTTCGGATCAAGCTGCGGACGCCCCGTAATGCGGTGATTGTAGTAATAGGGCTGCTGGCCCGACGCCTGCGGAAAGCTGACCGGCAGGCGACCGGAGGGGGCGTAGTCGCCGAACAGAATATCGGCAATGGCGTTGCCGGTTTCTGACCCCAGGAACCACGTCGCGAGGATGGCGTCGGCCTCACGCGCCGCGCCGGTGAGCGCAAGCGCCCGCCCGTGACGCAGCAGCAGCACGGTCGGCTTACCCGTCGCCTTGACGGCTTCGATCAGCGCCAGTTGCGGCGCAGGCAAGGAAATATCGGTGCGGGCCTGCGCTTCGCCAGACATGTTCTCGGCCTCGCCCATGGCCAGCACCACGATGTCAGCGGCTTTGGCCGCCGCGACCGCCGCGTCTATGCCGCCTGGAATGACTGCTTCGAAGTCCACGCCCTTGACCACCGTGATCGCCGCCGGGTCTGCCACCACGGCGCGCAGACCTTCCTCAATGGTGACGCCCTTGGCCCGGTCCGGGAAGACCGACCACGGGCCCGGCAGGTTGTGGCGATCCGCCCCCAGAGGCCCGATCAGAGCGATCTTCTTGCCCGTTTTGGCGAGCGGCAGAAGGTTGCCTTCGTTGCGCAGCAGCACGATCGAGCGGCGGCCGGCTTCGCGCGACAGGGCGACGATCTCAGCGCTGCGCACATCGGTCTTTTCGCGCTTGGCGTCCATCGAGCGGTACGGATTGTCGAACAGGCCCAACGCCTTCTTGACGCGCAGAACGCGGCGCACCGCCTCATCCAGCACCGCTTGCGGCACTTCGCCATCCTTCACAAGCGATGGCAGGTGTTTGAAATAAAGACCTGATTGCATGGACATATCACACCCGGCCATAATGGCTTTTTTGGTCGCGTCACGCCCATCGGCGGCATAGCCGTGCAGGATCAGTTCTTCTTCGGAGGTATAGTCGGACACCACCAGCCCTCTAAAGCCCCACTGATCGCGCAGGATTTCGGTCAGCAGGTGGCGGTTGGCCGTGGCGGGCACGCCCGAAATGTCGTTGAAGCTCGACATCACCGACAAACACCCGGCGTCCAGCCCGGCCTTGAACGGCGGCAGATGGGTTTCCCACAGGGTGGTTTCGGGGATATCGACCGTCGCATATTCCATGCCGCCCTGCACCGCGCCATAGGCGGCAAAGTGCTTGAGGCAGGCCAGCATGTTGCGCCCGTCCTTCAGGTCATTGCCCTGAAAACCCTTGACGCGGGCGACGGCCAGCACATTGCCGAGATAGGTGTCTTCGCCCGCCCCTTCGACGACGCGGCCCCAACGCTGATCGCGGGCAATGTCCACCATCGGCGCAAAGGTCCAGTGCAGGCCAACGGCGGTCGCCTCAATAGCCGCGGCGCGCGCCGTGCGGTAGGCCAGATCGGCGTCCCACGCCGCCGCCTCGCCCAGCGGCACCGGGAAGGTGGTCCGCAGGCCGTGGATGATATCGGCGGCAAAGATCAGCGGAATCTTGTGCGGCGATTCCTCGACCGCCACCTTTTGCAATTCACGCGCCCCGGCGACACCGATGCCGTTGAACAGGCCGGTGATTTCGCCGCGACGGATGCGCGCCTTCACCTCATCCCTGGTCTGGGCCACGGCGGCCGGATTGACATTGCCGAAGTCCGGGCGCGTCAGGTCGGCATAGAGGCTGAGCTGACCGGCCTTTTCTTCGAGCGAAAGCGACGCGATCAGCTTTTCGATAAAGGGGTCCGGCGCGACCACGGCCTTGGCGAGGCCGGGGGCGACGATGGGAACGAAGGCGGCCGTAGCTACGGCGCCCCTGAGGAAGAACCGGCGTGAGGGCGTGAAAGCGGTCATGGGTTATCCTTGGTATCTGCGGGGAAAAGATTCAACGTTTATGTTTGAGCAGCCACGCATAGAGGCTGGGGGTGGCATAGGCGGCGTCCCAGGCATTGTGATTGCCGTCGGGATAGAGGGTGTAGTTGACCTCACCGCCGCAGGCGCGGACGGCATCGGCAAACTGGTCTTCGGGCTGATAGAGGACGATATAGTCCTTTGCGCCGTGAAAGGCCCATACCGGCACGTCTTTCAGGGCGCAGGCTCCGTCGCGATAAAGCGAGTCTCCGGATACCGGCGCAATGGCGGCAAAGCGTCGCGGATAGGCAATCGCCCAGTTCCATGTGCCCCGCCCGCCACGCGACAGGCCGGTCAGGTACAGACGGCTATGGTCGGCAGGCAGGCCTTTCAGGGCCTGCGTCAGCCATTCCTCCAGCGTCGCCGGGTTCCATTCGACCTTCTCGCTCAGTTGCGGCGCCAGAATGATGAAGGGCGCCTTGTCCGGGTTGGCGCGGCTATAGGCCCACGGCCCGTGCACCGTCGTCAGTTTGACATCGGTGCCGATCTCCCCCGTGCCGTGCAGGAAGACCAGCACCGGGGCCTTACCTTTCAGGTTTGACGGCAGAGACTGCATGTACCCGACCGTGCGGCCGTCTTTCAGCGTCAGGGATTTGGGCGTCTCACCACGCGGCAGGTCTGCCGACGGCAGGCTGGCGCAGGCAGTGAGAAGCCAAAGACCAAACAGAGCGACAAGAACTTTTGAGGGAAACCGTGTGAAGATCATGCGACATCTCCCAGAATAATCTCGGCTTTTGCTGTTTTGATGATCAGTTCGCCGTCGTGGAGTGTCACGAGTTTTCCATCCACCCGCACTCGGGCATCCCGCCCCATCAGGGAAGGGACGTCAATCACATAGCCTCCGGGCGGTGGGGCATCCGAGTCAATATTGATTCTCAAACCTGAACCCGCCTTGGTGACCGTCAGCGACAGCGTTCCCCACGGCGTATGCAGCCGCTCCAGCCGCGTTTCGCCCTTATCCGCCCATTTCGGGTCAAACCCTGACAAAAGCACCATCTGCGCCGTCTCGGCCCGCTCATAGGCGAACATGTCGAGCGCCACGCGCAAATAGTCGGATTCGACCCAGCCGTGCGGCAGGTCACCAATAAACAACGGTTGACGATAAGGGACGGTGACCACCTCCCCCCACTGAAACCACGCTCTGGGGGCCTGATCGGCAAAGAACATCGTGAGCGCCTGACGCGCCCGTTCGGGCTGTTTCAGCCGCAAAAAGGCCCCGACATTGCGCAGTTCGTAGGGGGTATAGCTGTTGGGCGTCTGACGGCGGCGCATCAGAATATCCGTCCAGTAGCGCTCAAAGGTCTGACGTTTCAGCGCCTCAGGGATGTCGTCCGTATGCGCGCCGGAGGTCAGGCCCATGGTCGTCGAGGTCGGGTCGAAATCGCCCCGGTCAGCGGCTCCGGCCACCACGTCCTGCCCATAGTGCGCCGCCGTGGCGAGGATCGAGGCCTTCAGATCACGCGCAAAGGCCTCGTCCTGCGCAGAGATACGTTCGGCCTCTGCCGTCTTGCCCAAAGCGCGTGCCGTCACCGCGGCTCCGCGATAGCCTTTCAGGGCCCAGAAATTGTCCCAGTAGCTATAGGCCGCCTTGTCCGAATAGCCCTCGTGGCTGATCGACGGCGGCATCAGGCCGCGATAGCGCGCCTCGGTCTGCGGCGTCAGATTGGCCTGACGCAAGCCTTCCTGATAGGCGATGGCACCAGACACCTGCGGCCAGTAGGGCGCGATCTCGGCGGGCGCAACGCCAAAGCGGATCAGTTCCCCGGCCAGCCACGGCAATTGCCCGTTGGAGTCGTTTTCCGGCGTCGGATCGGCCCCACGCGCATCGACGCAGCACGGCACTTTGCCATTATCGAAGCTCATCGGGGCATAGGCCTTGAAATAGGCCAGCGCCTCCCTGTGCAGGCCCATACGCAGCAGGCCTTCGGACATCATGGCCCCGTCGCGTATCCACGAGCGGTCGTAAGACCGCGCACCGGGCTTCAGCCAGTCCCCATCAAGCAGGATCAGTTGGTAGGCGAGCGCCAGACGCGCGCTGTCGGCAATGGGCGGCGCGCCAGCGGGCAGGACAAGGCGGGTATCCCCCAACCGCTGACGCCAGTCGGCCCTGACGCTTTCGGCCTGTGCTTCGGCCCACTTCACCACATCCCCGGTGATGACCGGGCGCGCTGTCTGCCCGCCCAACGGAAAGGCCACAATGACGCCCTGCGCCTTGCCCGGTGTGAGATTCAGGTCATAACCAATCACGCCGGACGCCAGACCATCCGTATCGGCGGCACTGGCCCCCTGCGGCCCGCTCAGGAAACCGGACGCCGTAAAATCCTTCGGCGGCGTCAGCAGCCACAGCGGCTGATCCTCGACGTTCACCGTATCGCCGTCACGACTGAGACGGCGGATCGGCGCATAGCCTCCCGGCCGCGTCAGAAACTGCGTCGGCGGATTGACCTGCATCGGCTGCACGTGCAACTCCAGTCGCACCGTCTGCGCCGTGTCGGAGCGCACCTCGTAACGCACCAGCGCATAGGGGGCCTTGCCCTCGCCAAAGGCCAGAGGGGCGACGCGCATCTGAACGCCCTCCCCCTGCCATTCGACCGTCGGCAAGGGCAGGCGTTCGGTGTCCATGCCCTGTGTGACCGTGGCCTGCGCCCAGGTCAGACGCTTGCCGCCGATCGTCAGCACGGGCATTAGCGACGGGCGTTCCGGCCCCAGCTCGACCGCCCCGTCTTCGGACAGCAGCGCCGCGCGCGGGCCGCCATGCGCCACGCCGACCACGGTCCAGTAGGCTTGCTCCGTAAAGCCGCGCGGATAGTCGCCACGCGGCGCGGTACGCGCCAGTTCGCTCAGCAAGGCGTTCGGCTTAAGCCCCATCTCCAGTGGCAGCAGGGCGGCCTCATTGAGTTGCCCCTGCCCGCTGACGCGGACATAGCGCGCATCGACCTCACCCAGTGTCACATAGTCTGTCCCGCCGTCCGAACCCGCAACGGTGCGCAACTCACGGAAGCTGCGTCCGTCGTCGGACACAGCCACCGTATAAAGGGCGGGCACCTTGCCCCAGTCGAGTTTCAATCCGCCAAAGGCGCGCACACGCGACAGATCAAGCGTCACCGACGCCGCCCCGGTGCCGGTGCGGGGGTTACCGTCCACCGCCGCCGTCACATCTGCTTTTAAAGGCGCTTCGGTCTTCGGTTCCGGAGCCTCGGCGCGCCAGCGGATCGGCCCGACCTCCAGCCAGCCGGAGGCCGCCCCCCTGGCCGTCTTGACGACGACTATCTCCATGCGCTTGCCACCCCGGAAGGTGCGATCCTTTGTCGTCCCCCAGGCGAAGTCGATATGGCGCGGGCGAATGCGCAGCACCGCACCCTGCGGTGTCGGCACAAAGGCCGGGCGCGTCACCCACCACACATTGTCGCCCGAGGCATCGGTGAACTTGATCTGAAGATCATTACCCGCCCCCTCGCCCTTTACCGGGATGTCGATGACGAAGTTCTCCGGGGCCGCAAAGTCAAGATCATGCACCATAAAGGCATAGCCCGCCCCTTTGAACCCATAGTCCAGCCGGGCGGTTTCGCCGCCGCTGGCCTTTGAGGCTACGCCCTCTGACGCCCCCGCAGTCCACGGTGTCGGCGCGATCAGGGCGGTTTGCGCCGACACAGGCATCGCCAGCAGCCCGGCGGCCAGTATCAGCGCCCCTAGGGACAGTTGACGGCGCATCAGGCCACCGCCTCAAACCCGGCCAGTTTCAGGCCGCGCTGAAGCGGCGCGCAGCCCTTCATCAGCCGCCAGAACAGGCCAGAGCGCAGGTTTTCGATACTGCACAGGATCGGCCCCTGATCAATGCCGATATAGTCGTTGGACACCCATCCGGCGCGTTGGGTCTGATGGCCTTCGCGCGACGGATAGTCGGTCACAAAGGTCGGGTTGAAGCTGTCGAAAAAGCCATATTGGCCATAGATATCCGAGCCGTAGCGCGCCTGCATGGCTCTGGCGGCGGCCAGAGACTCCACCGGCGTAAACATGATCGAACCCAGCGCCGCCGTGGGCGCAATCGTGCCGTCGTCGAACGGGTGCAGATCGCCCGGCCCGCGCGCCGAATAGCTGCGGAATTGCCGCTCGACGCCGTCGATCACCAGCTTGACATCCGCCGGGCCGTCGCAAGCCGTAAAGCCCCAGATGTCCGGCCCATAGTCCCTGAACCCCATCGGGTTCTGAATGGCATAGTTGCGCTGCGCCAGCGTGGCACGGCGGGAATTTTCAAAATAATCCAGACCTTTGGCGCGCATATAGGCGTCGGCTATGCCGCGATAGTCGATCCAGACGTGGTTATACTGATGGCCGAACAAAGCGTGGAAGCCCAGGTGCGGCTCCCCGTGATTGGGGCCAAAGGTCTCCTCATAGGTCGAGCACCACACCTGATAGGCCTTGGGGTCAATCGGGTGGGTCGGCGAGGCCATAGCCAGCAGATAGACCATCATCCCTTCGTTATAGCCGCGCCATTCGGCCTTGATGAAGCCGTCTTCGGGGTGCCAGCCCATGGTCTGCCGCCCCGACGGGCGCATCATGAAGGTCCAGTCCACGCGCGCATAAAGGACGGTGGACAGGCGGCGGATATCGCGTTCAACAGTCGTGTCGCGGTCGAAATACTGCCCGGCGCACAGGGCCCCCATCAGCAGAAGCGAGGTGTCGATGGACGACAGTTCGCAGGTTTTATAGCGCGTACCGTCGTCAAAACGCAGGAAGTGATAGAAATAACCCTTATAGCCCGCCGTGCCCGAAGCGGCCTCGCCCTGCGGCAGGTTATACAGGAAATTCAGGGTGTTAAAGGTGCGCTCCGCCGCCTGTTCGCGGCGGATATAGCCCGACTCCGCACCGATAATATAGGCGTTGAAGGCAAAGCCGATGGCGGCCACCGACGAAAAGGTGCGCGTGGGCCAGCGATCCGGCGTCAGGCCGGTACGGTGATCGGTCACGTCCCAGAAGAACTGAAACGTCCGCCGGTGCAGATCGCTCAACAATGGGTCATGGCCCGGCGCGTTTGAAAGACCCGGCAGAGACGCACAGGCCCCCAGCGGCAACAGGCTGAGGCCAAAAAGACCCTGACCAAAGGCGCGGCGGGACGGATGAGACAAGGTCATAAAAACTCCCTTCGACACGGTGTCTGCGGGTGACACCGGCGGTCCATCAGGGACACCAAAAAAAAACCGGGGGCTCCAAACGGGAGGAGAAGCCCCCGGTATAAGGCAAGTCAGCGCCGCATAAGCCGAGGAAGTGAGGCTGGCGGGCAGATGTCCGGCGGCGCGTCAGGGGATGAGACACCGCTGGGCATGGGGAGCGGCGCAGCGGATACCACCGCGCCGAAAGCGTTACCACTTATAGGTCAGGCCCACCTGAAAGGAGCGCGACGGACCGACCTGGGCATTCGGGTCGGGGATCTTTTTAGCGCCCGTACCGTTGTCATAGCCGCCTGTCCATTGCGAATAGGCGCGGTTCCACGTGTCGAACAGGTTATAGACCTGCGCGTCGGCGGTGACCGTCTGACCGTTCCACAGCTTGAAGTCCTTGGACACGCGCAGATCGACCTGCTTGAAGGACTTGCCCGGCCAGAAATACCCTTCCTGAATCTGAAGCGCCGGAGCGGTATCGAGCACACGGCCATAGGGCACGCCCGAAGCCAGCGTCACAATGGCGGAAACGCGGGTGTCCCACGGACCCGACACAATGCCCGAACCGACGAAGCGCCACTTATCGACGCCTTCCGCCTTGTGCCAGCCGGTGGCCGAGGGACTGGCATAGTCGAAGATGAACGGGTCGTTGTGACCGGTCATTTCGGCGTCAGTCAGGGTCAGGGTGGTGCTGAAGCCGTACTTCGACGCCGGCGTCCACGGCTTCTCGGCGGTGAGATACAGGGCCTTGTAACGCGCCTGACGCTCATTGGTCGAGATGATCAGCGCGCCATAGCCCGGCAGGCCATTCCCCCACGGCTGGCAGGCATATTGCGGGCCGTACTGGCACCAGCTGCCGTCCGGCAGGCGGTTACCGAGCACCCAGTTAAACAGGTTCTGATACTTGATGTAGGACAGGGTGGCCGAGGTGGAAATCTCGCCGAAACGCTTGCGGACCCCCAGATTGAACTGATCTGAATAGGGCACCTTGGTGTCGTTGTTCAGCGCAAACACCTCCCCCTTCAGACCCAAAGACTTGGCCAGCGCCACCAGAGCCGTCGGATTGCCGAAATAGTTGGCGTTCCACGTTGCGGTATTCTGGACATTGTCCGTATCACCGTTGGGCGTGAAATTGATCTGGGCCACGTGAATAGTGGCACGGCGCGTTTCCAGTTGCGCCAGATCGTAGATGTTACGGTCATAGTAGCGACCATAGCCGCCGAAGATGACCAGATCACGGTCGGCATTCACGTCATAGGCAAAGCCGATACGCGGCTGGATGGCCCCTTTGAAGGCCTCGCGGTTCGACCCCGTTGAGATAAAGTTGTCGGGATTGAAGGCCTTGTTGAAGCCTGCCGTATTGCGCATGGCCGTCGCGATATCGGCAGGCGTCGTATATTCGTTGTTGAGCATGTTGGACTCATAGTCCCAGCGCACGCCCAGATTGAAGGTCCAGTGATCGTCGAAGGTCCAGTCGTCCTGAATATAGGCCCCGAACTGCATATTGTTCGAAGTGAGGTGCGGGTCGCCGTCGGCGATCCTCACCGCCAGAGGTGTATTGGTGCCACCATACACGTAGGTAGCGGCATCGTAATAATATTCCGGAACCCGGCGATGGTCATTCTCATCGGCCGTGTACTTATAGTTGGCCAGCTTGAAACCGCCCTTGATCACATGCGTACCGTACCATTCGATGCCGGTCAGGGTCAGGTCGTTGCGCAGGGTAACGCTTTCCTGCCCCTTGACCTGCGAATAGGGACGCCCGCCCCAGGTGGCATATACTGTGTTCACATCGGGGCTTCCATCGGCGTTCTTCTTGATCAGCGTGATGGCCGGACCAGTGCTCAGGGGCGATTCCCGCCACTGCGAGTCCTGATAATCCAGTTGCATCTCGTTGAGCAGATTGTCCGCCCGGTGACGCCACTTGACGCTGGCCCCCTTGATCTCCTGATCGAGGGTCGAACCGCGTTCATAGGCCGTTGTACCGCTGAAATTGCGAACATCGTCTTCGGTACGGTTACGGAAGGTGATATCGACCGTGTTGTTGTCATCGGCAAACCAGGTCAGCTTGCCGAACCACATGTCCTGCTTGAAGTCCTTGGCATAGCTGCCGTTATAGGCGTTGGACAGGGCGGTCACGAGGGACGGGTTAAGCCCGTTGAGGGCTGCATTGTTGCGCATGTTCACTGCGTCCGAGGGGCGCGCGTCTTTGCGGCCTTCGTAGGACATGTAGAAGTGCAGCTTGTTCTTGATGATCGGGCCGCCGATGTCGAAGCCGTATTCCTTGTTTTCGAAATCCTGCTTGGGGCCGGTGTCGTAATAATTCTGACCGATCATGCTCTTGGTCTGGAGCGTGCCGAACACCGTGCCGTGGAATTCGGTGCCGCCGGTCTTGGTGACGGCGGTGATGATGGCCGAACCGGCCTGTTCATATTCCGCCTTGAAGTTCTGGGTCGAGACCTTGAACTCCTGCACGGCCAGTTGCGGGAACGGATTGCCGCGCGAGGCGTCCTGACCCGTGACGCCGCCTTGCAGCACCTGATTCTTCTGGCTCATGCCGTCAATAAAGACGTTGACCTGATTGGCGTTGACCGCGCCGGCCTGAAAGGTCTTGCGCTCCGGGTCGGTGGACACGGCAACGCCGGGGGCCAGAGCCGCGAAGTTGAGGAAGTTGCGGCCGTTCTGCGGCAGGTTTTCGATCTGGGCGCGCGAAATGGAGGTGGAGACTTCCGACTGACGCGGATTGTTGCGGCGCGAGGCGACGACGGTGACTTCCTGCACCGGCGCTTCGGCGGTGGCGAGGTCGGCATCGACTTCGATCGTCTGACCAACGGGCAATACGGCCTGCTCGGTGCGCGTTGTGCCGTCCGGTGCGCGGAAGGTGACCGTATAGGTGCCCGGACGCAGGCCGACGATCACATAGCGGCCATCGGCACGCACGGTGGCGGTCGCCTTGGCGCCCGTATTGGCGTCAGTCGCGGTCACGACCGTGCCGGCCGGAGCCGCGGAAACGCGGCCCTGAAGCGTGGCGTCGGATTCCGCGGCGAAGGCCGGGGCCGCCATGACGAGGGCGGCCGCTAGGGCGAGGCCCGAAACACCGAGGCTCAGGCCCCGCGTGCGAGACATATGAAGCATATCCTGTTCTCCCAAAGAACTGTTTTATTTGTATAAAACGCGATACTCGCAGCGTTTGCAGAAACGCTTTAACGGCGGCGGCTGGACGCCCGCACCACCAGTTCAGGTCGCACGATCAGGCTGGCGGCCGAGGCCGAAGCCTCCGCCGAACCGCGCTCGATCAGGGCGGAAAGCAGCTCAAGACTGCGCCGACCGATGTCGAAGACTCCGGCGCGCAGCGTCGAAATGGGCGGTGAGGCGTAGCGCGTCACCGGTATGTCGTCGAAACCGATGATGGCGATGTCGTCCGGAATCGACACGCCTGCCTCACGCAGGCCCAGGGTCGCCCCCAGCGCCATCATGTCATTGGCGGCAAACAAGCCGTCGGGCATCTGTTCCTGCGCCAGAAGGGTCTGTACGGCGGCATAACCTGCCCCATCGGTGAAATCGCCGGGCAGCACCTGCGGCGACAGCCCCGCCTCTTTCAGACCATCGAGATAGCCGCGCAGGCGGTCCTGCGCCTCCAGATTGCTCTCCGGCCCCGCAATGTGGGCGATGCGGCGGCAGCCCTGTTCGTGCAGGTGCCGCACGGCCTCCAGCGCGCCCGAATAGTTATCAACGACAAGGCTCGGCAGATCGGCCTGACCGCCCACCCCGCCCATCATGACCAGCGGCAGATTGAACGGCAACTTACCCGACAGGTCGTCGGCATCGGCATAGGGGGCCATGACCAGCAGACCATCGACACGACCGGCCATGGCGCGCGCCGCCTTGACGGCCTCCTTTACGTCGCCGTGCGATCCCGACACCAGAATGTGCAGACCGCTGGCGCGCGCACCGACATCAATGCCGCGGATGATCTCCGAAAAGAACTCGCCATAGATATCCGGCAGGATGACGCCGATGGTATTGGTACGGCTCATGGCCAGAGCCCGCGCCGCGCCGTGCGGCACGTATTTGAGCTTGCCGGCAGCCGCCAGAACGCGCTCACGCACCTCTTCGGTGACGTTGTCGAGGCCATTAATGGCGCGTGAGGCCGACGCGATTGACACCCCCGCCGCCTTGGCTACGTCATTGAGCGTTACGCTTGCCGCCATGAAACTCTGCACCCTGTCGTGTTATGTAAGCGCTTACAGCGTCGTTTGGCGTTGTGTAAGCGCT
>NZ_JAIWNX010000262.1 GCF_020217185.1 Asticcacaulis sp. | reverse complement strand
TACAACAGCGCTGTCAATTCATCATGTAAGCGCTTACAGAAGGTGCGACATTCGCGCCACACTCCGAAAAGAGCCGGTCAGCCTCCGTGATCGTCCTTGCGATTCAGCACGCCGCGCACCCGCGTGGACAGTTCGTCGGGCATGTAGGGTTTGTAGATGGTTTCAAACTCACGCGCATTGGTGTGTCCGTGCACATCGTCGGCAAAGCCCGTGGTAATCAGGATCGGCAGGTCGGAAAACAACTGCCGCGCCTCCTTGGCCAAGGCGACGCCGTTCATCTTGCCCGGCATGACGATGTCGGTGAACAGAAGGTCCACCCCATCCGGCCCTTTGAGATAGTCGAGCGCCGCCGAAGCGTTTTCGCGCGCCACCACCTCGTAGCCATCGGCCTCCAGTATGGCGCAGGCCAGTTCACGTACTTCGCGATTATCTTCGACCAGCAGGACGCGCTCGCCCTTGCCCCGCGTCTGAGAGGTGCGCTCAGGCAACGGGACCTTGTCATCGGCGCCCGACACCAGCGGAAAATAGAGGTGGATCGTGGTGCCCTGACCCGGCGTGCTATCGACCTCAAAGCCGCCATCCGATTGCTTCACGAAGCCATAGACCTGAGCCAGCCCCAGCCCCGTCCCCTTGCCCACCTCCTTGGTGGTGAAAAAGGGTTCGGTGATGCGGCTCAACACTTCCGGCGGCATCCCTTCGCCGGTGTCGCTGACCGACAATTCGACCTGATCGCCCTCCGGTCCGGAGCGGTTGGCGGTGCGAATCGTCACGCGCCCCCCTTCGGGCATGGCGTCGCGCGCATTGGCGAGAATATTGATCAGCGCCATTTCAAGCTGCACCGTATCAATACGGGCATTGGCCAGATCGGGGTCCAGATCAAGCTCGATCTCGATAAAGCTGCCCAGGGTACGCGACAGCAGGTCATTCAGCTCACTGACCACGCGGTTGAGATTGACAACGCGCGCCTCCAGCGGCTGCTTGCGCGAAAAGGCCAGCAATTGCTGCGTCAGGACGCGCGCCTTCTGAGCCGCCTGCATCACCGCCTCGTGGTGGCGATTGAGCTTTTCCGGCTGTTCGGTGACGGTGCGCGCCATCTGAAGATTGCCGATGATCACCTGAAGCAGGTTGTTGAAATCGTGGGCAATACCGCCGGTGAGCTGACCGATGGCCTCCATCTTTTGCGCCCGGCGCAGCGCCATTTCGGCCTCGCGCCTCCGGGTAACATCGAGCTGCGAGCCGAAATAATAGAGCAGCTTGCCGTCGCGGTTGAAGATAGGGCTGACGAACAGTGCGTTCCAGAAAGCCGTGCCGTCCTTGCGGAAGTTCTGGATTTCCACCGCAATGTCGGTGCGGTCGCGGATGGCACGGCTGAGGTTAGCGATCATTTGCGGATCGGTCCCCTCGCCTTGCAGGAAGCGACAGTTACGCCCCAGCACCTCATCCATCTGGTAGCCTGTGGTGTTGAGGAAGGCCTGATTGGCAAAGACGATGGGGTTGTCGGGCCGGTTGGGATCGGTGACGATCATCGGCATCCGCGTCATTTCGATGGCGGCAAAAAACAGGTCGTGGCGGTCGCTCGACCCCACGACGCCGTGGCGTGCCGCTATGCGTTCAGGCGAATCCGAAATACCGCCTTCGGTGTCGCGTCTATCCACATGTGCCAGCTTTTCGAATACAAAGCTCTGAACGTTTTCCAGACTTTGCAACGCTGTCTCGGCAATACGCAGGCTTTTCGGGTCGTCCTTGTGCCGCATCTGCATCAGTTGCAGGCTGCCCTTGGCCGCACCGAACATATTATTCAGATCATGCAGGGTCTGACGGTCTAAACCGGCGTGGGGCGCGTTTTTGGGGGTATGATCGTCCGACATATATCCATCCGCCGGACTCCAAACAAATCCGGGCGTTACACTTCTTTCTGTGTTTCGTTCTGACCGGATGGAGATAAGAAAAAAATATGAGTCGCGGCCGCTGAGATGTGGATCAGGGGAGAGGACGACGGCTTCGTTCCACTGCCCACAACACACCACTGACCAGCAGCCACCCGAGGAACCACGGCCAGGCGGCGCCGCGACGGCCCTCGCCGTTTGCTTCTGCCGGTCGCGCATCGTCAGCCACCAGAGCCTGAGTGGCTTCGCGCGCCTCCAGCGCCTGTACGCCCGGCAAGGCCTTGTCCGACAGGACGTGGAAAGGCACGGCCTGCACCGTATCTGAGGTCGTCACGCGCAGCACATGCCACCCGGCCTGCGTGGGCCAGACGGCCGCGCAACGCGCCTCCCCCGTGGCCATATCGAGGACGGGGTGGCTAAGGCCGCCTTGCGGGTCCAGCACCTCGGCCGTGCCGCTCAGGCCGCACAGGCTGACGCGCTGATGCACTCGGCCTGCGGTGACGGTCGGCAGGGCGGCATTTGAACGGCGAACGAGAGTTGAAAAGAGGCCGCTCCAAAGGGCCTGATGCCGCCCGGCCTCGCCGCTGAGCGTCAGGGCGAAGCTGTCGGTCACGCTCCACAGGCCGACCCGCCCACGGCCTTCGGCCCGCCACAAGCCCAGAGGCTGGGCCTTATTGTCCACGGCCAGCGGCACGGCATCGGCGCTGTCGAGGCGCAGGTTGAGCCGCGTCACGGTGGGGGCCTTGTCCTCGCTGCCCGAAGGCACAGGCAGGGTCACCGTTTCCGGATCACCGGTGCCGCTAAGCCGCAGGCCCAGCGCGGCCCACTGGGCGCGCGTCGCTTCCGACGGCAGGGCTGTGGGCCGTAGCAACAGGCCCATACCGCCGCGCACGGCGCTGATCACGGCGGCGCGACCACCGTCGCCCAATCCGTCCCACCCACGCTCATCTATGACCAGCAGATCGGTCTGGCTCAGCGTGGCGGCATTCAGGGGCTGAGGCGCATCGCCCGCCGCCACACCGCCGCCCAGCGCGAATTGCGCCTGCATGTCGATACCGGCATCAGCGGCCCAGCGGCGCAGATATTTGATCTCCGGCCCCGGCGCGCCGCCAATCACCCGCACCTGCGCCGTCAGCGCCTCATCGACCCACACCGGCGCTTCGGCGGTTTCCACCACAGCTTTTGTGGCATCACGCACCCGCACAGTGAAAGACACCGGCCCTGCCGCCTTGGCCGTGCCCGTGAGGACGGCCAGACCGCTGGCATCCGGCGTTTGCGTATCGACCACCACGCCTGCCGGATCGAGCAGTTCGACAACGCCCCCCTTCACCCCATTGACCGTCACGCCAATCTGAAACGCGGCACCGGGGGCCACCCGCTCCGGCGTATCGAGGCGCACCACACCGCGCGGCAGGGCTGACGGCACAAAACGCAGGGCCCGCCCTTCGACCGCCGGGCGGTCGCGTGGCGTCAGGCCTTCGCCGACGACGGTCAACCGCGTCGCTTCGGCGTGCTGGCGCAACGCTGTGGCCAGATCGGGCACGCGCTCAGCCCCCGGCACATGCGCTTCCGGCAAGGCGACGACGCGGTCGCCCGCCTGCGCATCGACCGCCTGTGCGCCGCGCGTGGCAACGATCAGCGTGCCGGGGGCGGCGGCCAGACGCGGCGGAAACAGGGTCAGATACAGCAACAGCGCCGACACCGGCGTCAGGGCCAGAAGGATCACAAGCCGCGGCAGGGAGCGTTCGGCCACATCGGCCTTTCGCCACCACAGGACCAGCCGCGCCGTGGATAAACCCACGGCCATGAGAAGCATCAAAGCCACGATCACAGACGGGGTCATCTCGGTCGCTCCAGGGCATCCAGATAGCGGCCACCGGACGCCGTCACCGCCGGGCGGCGCGCGACACCGGCGGGCGGGCGGGTCAGGACGCGCCACAACTGCCCCCGCAGCGTCTGACGGCACGCGGCACAGCCGGGATCGGCGCGCACCGCCTCGACCGCCGCCAGCAGTGACAGCGGATCGCTGACCCGGCCTTCATTGGCACGCAGCCAGCGATCGAGCGCCTCCAGCGGCAGATCGGTCTTCGCCCCCGGTGCCTCGCCCAAAGCCGTCCACAGGGCCACGACGGGGGCATCGGGCGACGGGGCCGCCGTCACCGCGAAGGGCACGGGCGCAATGCCCTCACGCTTACCGGTCATGCGACGGTTGTTGTCGATGGGCGGCAGTTCCGGCCCGACGCGCGACAGGAAGATACGCGTCGCCTGCTGCACCTCCTTGATGTAGCCCAGCGCCTTGTAGGCGTGTGGCAGGGCGGTTTGCGGATTGCCCTGTCGCAAATGCAGTTCCGACTGCCACATCTCATCCAGCGCCTTTTTCAGCGTGGCGCGCGTTTCCGGATCGAGCAGGGTCGCGGCTTCGGGCTCATCGTGCGTATGGCCATACTCCGCCGTCACATTGCCGCCGTCACCAAACACCGGTGCGGCATCGGGTTTCGTAGCCTGCCCTCCATGATCATGTCCCCCATGATCGTGGCCGTCGTTTTCGGAATGCCCCGCTTCAAGGCCCGGCGGCGCTTCGTGCTCGCCCTCGGCCTCTTCGCCCAGAAACTGCCCGTAGCGCAGGCGCAGCAGGCGCTGATCGACGCCAATGGAGTCGGAGCGGCTGAGGAAGGTATCGGGTTTGAGGCGCGGCTTCTCTTTCAGCAGGGCTTCGATGTCGATAATGATCTGCCTCTGGCTACGGAAATAAGCCGGCAGGGTCTGGCGCGCCAGCGCCTCCAGCCCCGTGCTTTCGGCCCCCAGATCGGACGGCCAGCGCAGGATCAGGCTGGGGGAGCGCACCTCCTGCGGCGACGGGGCACGATTGTCGTGCACCGTCAACTGCACGATCAGGTCGTCACCCACGGCAAAACCGAGTGATTTGAGGTCGAGCCGCGTGGCAAAGCGCTTATCGTTCGCGCCGCCAATGCCGCTTAAGGTCATTGTCCGTTCGCGGAAGGTGATGTTTTCGCCCTGCCCCTGCGCCTGAATGATGCGCAATTCGGCGGTGGGGGCGACGCCATAATCATCGCTGGCGGCAAAGACCAGCGGCCACTGGGTCTGGCCCGGCGTGACCAGAGTCAGGGCGCGGTCGGGCAGGACGGCCTCGACCTTTGGCGGCGCATCCGGCGTGACTTCCAGCCGATGCAGCGGTTGCGCCGGCAGGCCATCGGCAGCGAGGCGATAGAGCCGCGATCGCTCCGCGCTCAGGGTAGCGGTCCATGCGTTGCCCTCGCGGCGCAGGGCCACGCTCTGACCATCGTGGAAGACCAGCCGCACATTGGCGGCGTCCGGCGCAAAGCGCAGTCGCCAAGTCAGCCGGGTATTTTGCGGCACCTTGAGATCGAGCGTCGTTTCGCGGTGTGCCACCTGCCGCGTATAGGCGGGCGGGGTGACGGTGACCTCGGCGGAGATCAGTTTGGGCGCGCCCGCTTCAGCGTGTCTGGGCGCATCCGGCGTCACGCGAATTTGCGGCCACCAGACAAGCGCCGCCGTCAGGGCCGCGATGGCCCCCCCCGCCGCCAGTGAAAACCCCACCGGCTTCCAGCGCCACGAGGGCGTCAGCACCGCCGGAGACGGCAGGCGCTCGATCAAGCGTTGCTTTTGCAGGGCCTGCAAGGGGTTGAGGTCTTCGGCGCGCGCAAACAGCAGATCGGCACTGTCTTCCATATCCACGCGGCGAGCATTGAGCGCCGCAATCACCCACGCGCGGTCAAAGCGCTGCAATCGCCAGACCGCCAGCCCGAAGGCAACGAACAGGCCGAGGCACAGGGTCATCAAAAGCCCCACCTCTGCGCCCACGGCCCAACCCGCAAAGGCAGCCGCGGCGATCAGCGGCAGGGCCGTCAGCCCGTCGTTCAACAGGCTGCGCAAACGTGCCGGGCCGGTAAAGCGCTGAGGTGTCATGGCGCGGCCCTCCGGCGGGCGGCGGTGGCCAGCAGGCGTTCGATGAGAAACAGCGCAGCCACCAGCAGGGCTAGCCACGGCGTCAGTTCCTCAGACGGTCGGGTGAAAATGGAGCGCCCCACGACCGGGATCAAATCGCGCGCCTCGACACGCGCCGGTGACGGCGGCGGACTGAGGACGGCGGCCAGTTGATCCGGAAAGGTCGGCTCCAGCAATTCCGGAAAAACCGCCGGACGGAGGGGCCGCGTCAGGCGCAGCCACTCTCCCCGCCCCTCGCCCTGCGCCTCCATCAACGGTGCGCCGGTGGCATCGCGCCACACGACACGGCGCTGCGGTGACGCTGGCAAGACCGTCTGCGCCCCCACGAGGACCGTTCCGCCGGATTTCACGCGCGCCCTGACGGCAGGCGGGACGTTGCCACTGCCCAGCCACACCAAAACCCGATCCTTTGGCGGCAGAGCGGCATCCGCGCCTGCGGCTTCGAACGGCGTCTGCCAGGCGGCAGACACGGCGCGGAACCACCGCACATCGGCGGCGCGGTCCGGCGCATAGCGCAGGCTGAGGACGGGCAGCTTTGTCGCCACAGACTTAGCGGCGGGCATGGCTCTTGCCACGATGCGCCAATCGACGGTGCGGCTGAGGATCGGGCGTTCCGCATCCACCCCTTGCAGGGTTTGCGGCACCACCACGGTCAGCTTCACCCCTTGCGGCAGTTGCGCATCGAGCTGCCGCAGACGGCTGCTCACCTCGCCTACCGCCCCCGGTGTGTCGCTTAAGCGCGGAAAACCCGCCGTCAGCCAATGCGCCTCGGCGTCTTCCCCTACCGCCTGCTGCGCCGCCTTCGGATCAGCCCCCGGTACCACAGCCACATAGGGCTTATCGCTAAGCGGCGCGGTCAGAACGGGCCGCGCCAGCAGCAGGGCCAGCATCGCGATCAGCAACAACCGCACCCACAGCAAGGGCCATTCGCTGAACCGGATACGCTGGCGCGGTTTGGGGCGCGGATCGAGCCAGCGCAGGGCGGCGAAGACCAGCGGACGCAGCTCGTCGCGCCGCATCAGGTGGATGACCAGCGGCACGACCACGGCCAGCAGGGCCGCCAGACCTAACGGAAACAGGAGCGCGGGCATCAGACCGTCTCCTTTCCTGATGGTTTTTGGCCAAAGAGTCGCCACAATGGCGCATCCACCGGCTCATCCAGCCAGTAGTGCGTGTGCCGCACCCCCGCCGCGAACAGCCGCGCCTCAAAGGCCTGACGGGCGGCGGCAAAGCGCTTGAGAAAATCAGCGCGCAGGGCCTTGCCGTCGCCCAGCACCTCGGCCCCGCCTTCAGGATCATCGAAACGATAGCCGCCCTGAAACGGAAAATCGCGCTCCTCGGCCGTCAGGGTCTGCACCATCAGCACGTCGCGCCCAGCCGCCGACAGGCGCGTCATCAGCTCAGCGCAGCCCTCATCAAAGCCGTCGCTGAACACCATGACCATGTCCTGCGCGCGGATACGACACCACACCGGCGATAACTGCGCCAGTGACGGAAACCCGCCCTCGGGCTTCAATTTGAACAACTCCAGCCGCAGACGGTCGCGCGCCTTCAGCCCCGCCGCGGCCTCGACCACGGCCACGCCGCGATCGCTGAGGGTGATCAGGCCAAAGGCATCCCCCTGACGCAGGGCCAGTTCGCCGACGCAGGCCGCCATGGCCCTGGCGGCCTCAAGGCGGCTCCAACCGGGTTTCGCCGCATCTGACTGCCCCATCGACGCCGACAGGTCGAGCACGATCCACACCCTGAGCGGGCTTTCGCGCTCAGATTCGCGCACGAAAAACTTGTCCGAGCGCGCATAGAGCTTCCAGTCGATCTGACGCAGTTCGTCGCCCGGCTCATAGGCGCGGTACTGCGCAAATTCCAGCCCAGCCCCGCGTGAACGCGAGGCGTGCAGCCCGATCCCCGACGCCCCGGACGCGCGACGCGCGAACAGGCGCAGGCCTTTCAGCCTGTGGCGCACCTCCGGAGGGATCGGGTCATACACCATGCGCTCAGAGCTTTACGGCGCTCAAGATTGCGGCCACGACCGTATCGGGGGCCACGCCCTCGGCCTCCGCCGCGAAGGACATCAGCAGGCGGTGGCGCATGACGGGGGCGGCGAGCGCCATCACGTCTTCGCGCGTGGCCGCCAGCCGCCCCTGCAACAGGGCGCGCGCCTTGGCCGCCAGCACCAGAGATTGCCCGGCGCGCGGCCCTGCGCCCCATTTGATATAGGTGTTGACGGCCTGCGGGGCGCCCTCACCCGGCCGCGTGGCGCGCACCAGTCGCGTGATCCAGCGCAGCAGGTCTTCGCCCACATGCACATCGCGCACCAGCTTTTGCAGCACCAGCACGTCCTCGGCCCCCATCACCTTGGGCACGGCCCCGCCGCCCGCGCCCGTCGTCTGGCGCAGGATATCGTGTTCTTCGGATTCCGTCGGGTAATCGACGCGGATATGCAGCAAGAAGCGGTCAAGCTGCGCTTCGGGCAGCGGATAGGTCCCGGCCTGCTCCAGCGGGTTCTGCGTCGCCAGCACAAAGAAGGGCGACGGCAGGGTGTGCGTCACCCCGGCGTAGGACACGGTGCGCTCCTGCATGGCCTCCAGCAGGGCGGCCTGCGTCTTGGGCGGCGTGCGGTTCAACTCGTCGGCCAGCAGCAGGTTGGTAAAGACCGGCCCCGGCTGAAAACGGAAATGGCGATGGCCGGTGCCGTGATCCTCCTCCAGCAGTTCGGTCCCTAAAATGTCGCTGGGCATCAGGTCGGGGGTGAACTGCACGCGGCGGAATTGCAGCTCCAGCGCCTGCCCCAATGAGCGCACCAGCAGCGTCTTGCCCAGCCCCGGCACGCCTTCCAGCAGGCAATGCCCGCCGGCCAGAAGCCCGATCAGCAGTTGCTCGACCACATCGGCCTGACCGACAATGGCCTGAGCGATGGCCTGACGCAGGTGACCCAGGCGGGCCAGCCTTTCCCTGATCTCGGTTTCACTGATCGACATATCATAATCCCCATAATCCGGCCCCGGACGCGAAGGCCGTCTGACGTCTCAACTCGACAAAGCATAAATCACAATATTGACGCCGAATTTGGTATTGTCTTCGGCCAGAAAGCGCTTGTTGCGCCAGTCGTAGTCCCATTCGCAGCCATAGTCCTTGTTGGAATAGAGGACGCCCAGACGGCCATTGATCTCTATGCCTTTCAGATAGTCGTGCACCAGATCGTCGCCCCAGCCGTTCAGCTCAAACGAGGTGTTGGGCGGGCCGTCGAACTGGAAAAAGCTCTTATAAATGGCGTGCGTATTGGGTAGCTTTTTCAGGGCCTGCGGGCCGAAGATCGTCGCCATCTGCCGCTCGAACGACTTGGCGAACAGGCCGTCAATGTCGTGATTGCAGTCATCGACAAAGACAAAACCGCCATTTTTCACGTAGGTCTCGAAATTGCGCCGCTCCGCCGGGCTGAAATCGACCAGCTTGTGCCCGGCCAGATAGCAGAAGGGCGCGCTGAGCATCTTCGGATCGGACAGGTCGATCACGTGCTCCTTCGGATCGACGCGCAGGGTCGTATAGTCGATCAGGGAGGTGATCAGATTGGCCGGCATACGCTGATCGACGTCCCAGTCACCGGAGGCGTATTTCAGGCGCGTGAACCAGAAATCATAGCTGGCCGCCTGCGCCGGACGCGCCAGCGCCGCCGCCACCCCCCCGGCGAGCAGGGACAGAAACGCCGCACGATTCAGCCCCCTCTCCCTTGAGGGAGAGGGCTGGGGTGAGGGGGGAGTCACAGACGGCATACCGAGTCTATTGACCTCCCCCACACCCGGCGCGTTGCGCCACCCTCTCCCTCAAGGGAGAGGGGATGTTTGCAACTACACCGCATCCGACAAGGACGTGAAGGTAAAGTCACGCAGCTTCATCGGCGGGATCATCATCACGAACGGTGATTCATCGTCACCGACGCGCACAGGCTTACCCAGCTCTTCGATATTGTTGAGCATGATGACCGGCGACTCGTTGAAGCGGAAGTTCTTGATCGGATACTTGATCTGGCCGTTTTCGATATAGAAGGTGCCGTCACGCGTCAGGCCGGTCAGAAGGACCGTCTGCGGATCGACCATACGGATATACCAGGTGCGGGTGACCAAAATCCC
>NZ_JAIWNX010000261.1 GCF_020217185.1 Asticcacaulis sp. | reverse complement strand
TTTTTGCGTCGAACGCACGAGGTCCATGGTCGATTTGGTGCCGCCTTCCATGATCAGGTTGCCGGGCGAAGCCTCAGCCGTCTTGCCCTGCTTCTGCGCCCAGTAGCGGGAATATTCCAGATTAACCACCTTGCCCTTGTCGATGATGGGCAGGCGTTTGCGCGGCAGACCTTCGCCATCCCACGGCAACACGGCGGCTTCCGGATGCGCCGGATCGGCATAGAGGGTGACGCGCGGGTCATAGACCTGCTCACCCAGCTTGTTGCCGCCGCCCTTTTTCGACAGGAAGCTGCGGCCTTCGTCGGCCGAACGCGCGTCGAAATAGTTCATCATGAACGAGATCAGGCCGGCTGAAGCGGCCGGTTCCATGATGACTGTATATTTGCCGGGCTCCAGCGCCTTGGCGTCGGCGGACTCGGCGGCCTTCTTCATGGCGATCTGGATTTCGGTGTCCGGCTTGAAGGCCGTCACGTCCTGAAGGTTGCGCGCCACCCAGCCCGAACCGCGACCGTCTTCGGTACGCACCGTGCAGGTGTAGTCCATCGAGGTCGATTTCTGATAGCCGAAATTGCCGTTGGAATTGGCAAAGGCCTCAAAGCCCTGACCGTCCGACAGGAAGCCCGCGGCGATCAGCTTGGCCTGCTTGCACGGGGTGATCGACTTGGCGGCCACCTCAGCGCGTTGTTCCGGGGTAACGGCCGCCGTCGCTTCGCTGAAGGTCTTGGTCGGCGTGTAGGTCTGCTTGCCCACGGCCGGCATGAATTCCGGGTTTTCCGGGGCCAGCTTCGCCAGGTCTTCGGCCCGGCGCACGACGCGCTCCAGCGAGGCGTCGTCAAAGGCGTTGATGGTGGCGATGCCGACGCGCTTGCCGAAGGCCACCTGAACCCCCAGCTCGGTATTGGTGATGATGCCGCTGGTCGAGACGTTGTTCAGCGCAAAGCGGATATTACCGTTGATCGATCCCGACAGGGTGGCGGTGCATTCGTCGGCCTTCGACAGCTTGATAACCTTGTCGAGAATGGCCTTGGCTTCGGCTTCGGTAAGGATGCCCATATCTGTAATCTCCCAATCGGCCGATTAACCGAGCGAACGCGCGGTGTTGATGACGTTGATGCCGTTGAAACGGCTGGTGGAGGAACCGTGCGAAACCGCCGACACCTGACCCGGCTGCCCCTTGCCGTCGAAGAAGGAGCCGCCCAGACGATAGTCGCTTTCGTCGCAGATCGCTGAGCAGGCGTTCCAGAATTCCGGCGTGCGGATCTGATAGGCCACGTCCTCGATCATCTGGGTGATCTTGCCGTTCTTGATCTCATAGAAGAGCTGCCCGCCGAACTGCGCGTTATAGCGCTGCTGGTCGATCGAGAACGAACCGTCGCCCACGATATAGATGCCGTTTTCGACGCCCTTGATCATATCGGCGACGCTGAGCTTTTTCTTGCCCGGCTCCAGCGAGATATTGGCCATGCGCTGGAACTGCACCGACGACCACGAGTCGGCGTAGCAGCAGCCGTCCGATTCCGTCTTGCCCAGAATGTGGGCCTGATCGCGGATGGCCTGATAATCGACCAGCTTGCCGTCGCGGATGATGTCCCACTTCTTCGTCTTGACGCCTTCGTCGTCGTAACCGACGAAGCCCAGTGAGCCGAACTGCGTCTTGTCGGCGACGATATTGACGTTTTCCGCCCCGTACTGGAACTTGGCCTCGCGCTTGTCCAGCGTAGCAAACGAGGTGCCGGCGTAGTTGGCCTCATAGCCCAGAACGCGGTCAAGCTCGGTCGGGTGGCCCACCGATTCGTGGATGGTCAGCCACATATGGCTGGGGTCGAGGACCAGATCGTACTTGCCCGGCTTGACCGACGGCGCTTTGAGCTTTTCGCGCGCCTGTTTGGCGCCGGCGATGGCGTCTTCCTTCATGTCGTAGCTGAGGCCATAGCCGGTGACGCCCGCCGGATCGGTGAACTTCTGTTTGGCATCGCCATCGAGATATTCATAGCCCAGACCCATCGGCGCCGACAGGCCGTCGCGCGTGCGGAACTTGCCCGATTCCTTGTCGATGGCGGTGACCGTCATCGGCACCCAGATGCGGTGCACGTCCTGATCGATGTAGGAGCCGTCGGTCGAGGCAAAATACTTCTGCTCATTGACGAGGAACATCATCGAATTGACGTAGTCGGCCCCGGCCTTCAGCGCGGCGGTATTGACGTCGATCAGGCGCTCGGCCTTTTCCTTGATCGGCACTTCCATGCTGTTCTTTTTGATCGGCGTCTTCCACGACACCTCACCGACGCCCTTGACGGGGGCCAACTTGACCGGAACCGTCTGGATCTTGGCATTGGCCTTGGCGATGGCCACGGCCTGTTTGGCGGCCTGGGCCACGGCTTCGGTGGTCATGACATTGGTCGCCGCAAAGCCCCAGGCCCCATCGGCGATGACGCGGATACCCACACCCAGCGACTCGGTATTCACCACGTTTTCGACGCGATCTTCGCGGGTGATCACGAACTGACGCAGATAGCGCCCGACGCGCACGTCGCAATAGCTGGCCCCGGAGGACGTCGCGGCGTTCAGACCGGCATCAGCCAGCGTCTTCTTCACCTTGACGTCGATCGTCTCCTGAAGCACTTCGGCGGCGACGGCCCGCCCGTAAAGCGACGGCACGAGCAGGCTGCCCGCCGTCAGGCCGGTCAGGGCCAGAAAGTTGCGTCTGTGCACGGCGTATCTCCTTAAAAGATGTCCGGAATGAAAGGATGCTCCGGAACGCCACGCATCGCGCCCGCCCCGTTACGACTGAGACGATCACCCCGTCAAATGAGCGTCAAGTTGCTTTTTGGTAATAAAGGCGGATTAGGGATATTTTATACAGATTTTTAGTCGTCACCCCTTTGGCGTGGGGGAAGGCTCAAAAAACGGCGAGGACGCCGCCCCCTAATTCAGCCGCTTCGCCGATAGCACCTTGACCGGATTTTCGAGCTTCTGCCCGTCCCAGCCGCCTTCGATCTTCTTTTTGGTGATCTTACCGTTGAGGATTTTTTTCACCACGTCCATCCCCGACACCACCTTGCCAAAGGCGGCATAGCCCTGATTGTCGCCTTCCGGATCACGCCCGGCGTCCATATAGGACATGTCGCCGACCGAGATGGTGAACTGGTTGCTGGCTGTGCCCACCGCATAGCGCGCCGTCGAAATCGTGCCGTCGGTGTGCGACAAACCGGTCTGAGACGTCGGCTCGTGCGGTATGGGCGTAAAGCGATGGCCCGCCGCTTCGACCTGAATAAAGCCGCCCTTGCCCGACTTCATGGCGCGCCAGAACTGCGCGTCGGTCATCTTTCCGGAGTCCACATATTGCAGGAAGTTGGCGGTTGAAATCGGCGCGCGCTTGCCGTCCAGCTCAACCACAATATCGCCCTTGGTCGTCTGGATCAGGACGCGCACCGACTCCGGCGGCACGGGCAAGTCACGGTACAGAGGCTTGGGCTTGGCCGGGGCTTTCGGCGCTTCGGTGTTTTCGGCGGGCTTTTGTTGCGCCGGGAAACAGCCTTGCAGGAGTGTGGCCCCCATCAGTGCCGTCATACCGATCATCCATTGCCGCCGCTGCGTCATGCTGTGCTCCCTTTGTCATGACAAAACTATCGGAAAGCGGCCGGACTTGGCAACCGGGTAGAACCCGACGATTCCGCTTTACCTTCGGGCAATCGGTGGTAACGCTTAGAGATTATAACACCAATGACCGAAGATGCTGACCGCATCCGGTCGTTGGGATAGGAGGAGCGCGCCATGATCCAGGGCCCCAAGCTCGATAGCCTGTTACCGCCCCTGTCGCCGGAGGACGTCGCCGGAATGGACGACGAACTGACGCGGCTGCGGCGACTGATGGAGCGCGGAGAGTCGGCCGGTCTGGCCGGTGGCCCGATCCTGTTGTGGTGGGGTGGCGTTCTGGGCATAGGCCACCTGTGCCTGAGTCTGGCCTATGCCGGCCTTCTGCCCGCCCTGCCCTATGGCCTGTTCTACTTCATCGCAGGTCTGGTCGGTACGGTGGTCATCGCCGTGCGCGTGCGCAAGCACAGCCTGTTGTCAAACTGGCGCACTGAGGCCGTTTCGGCGGCGTGGCTGTTCGCCGCGGCGGGCATCTTCGTCTATTCGGTCGGCAATGTGGTCGCCGGGACCTATAACCCGGTGTCCAATATGGCGTTTCTGGCCATTGTTTTTGCTCTGATCAGCGCCGTGACCGGGGCCGCCTGCCGCCGCGACTGGATGCTTGTTCCCTCCGCCGGATGGCTGCTGATGGCGTCCTTGAGCTTCACCTTTGGCGATAACGGGGCGTTGCGGACACTGGTCTTTGCGCTGGCGTCGATCCTGCTGATGGGCGTGCCGGGCTGGGCCCTGACCGATCAGGCGCGTCAGGCCCGGCAGGTGAAACAGGCATTGGGCCTGCGGCTCACCGGTTCTTGACTTTAAGTCTAATTTAAATTTATATGCCCCTAACATTAATTTGTCAGAGGGGTTCGTTACACATGTCTGCACACAAATTACCGCTCGACCTGATCAGCATAGGCACGAAGGTCGCCGTCGCGGGGCTTCTCGCCGGATTGGTGGCTGAAAAGGCCGCCCCTCTGAACGACATGCACCCGGACCCGTCCGTTCAGGTGTCGCTTCTGTCGGTCAGCATGGTGCTACCGTCCTTCTGGATCAGCCTGCTGGCCCCCATCTGCTATCTGTGGGCCCTGTGGTCGGCCTCGGATGTCTTCATGCGCCTGCATAAGGGCGAAGGCTTTGGGGCCTCGGTCGTCAAGGGCCTGAAAGATGTCGGTTCAAACCTGATCTACGGGGCCATCGCGGCGATCCTTATTATGCCGACCCTCACCGCGCTGACCGAGGATCGCTTCCGCGGCCTGCGCTATGATTTCGCTATCGAGCCCCTGACCATCGGCCTGATCGGCCTGATGCTGTGGCTGATTACGCAGGCCGGTGAAAAGTTGCAAACCGACATGGAGAGTTTCGTATGAAGGCCCTTATTCTTAAAATCATGATCGGCCTGCCAATGAGGATCATGGTGCTGCTGATGGTCGTTCAGTTGCCGAAACTGTGGGCCCATATCGGCCATCGGCCCGACATTTTCGGTCTGGCGCTGTTGCAGGGCGGCTTACCGCTGTTGCCCCATGGCTTCTTCGCTATTGCCCTGTGGTTCGCTGCCGACATGATCGCCCGCGTTCGTCCGGATAGGCCGTTGGAGCCGGTCCTGTCCAAAGGGCTGCGCCGCAGCGGGGCGGGGTTGATCCTGGGCGGTCTGGCTATAGGGCTTAACGTCACACCTTGGGTATGGGGCGAGGTCTATAACAATACCGGTCGACAGCCCGGCGTTGCAAATGACGTCCTGCTGACCCTGATCTTTGTCGCTCTGGGCCTGATCCTGATTGGCCTAAGCCAGCGCATCCGCACGCTTCAGACAACGCGCGAAGCCCTGTCGGCGGAACTGGAACAGTACGTCTGATATGCCAGTCAATGTAACGCTTGATGTGATGCTGGCGCGACGCAAGATGCGCGCCAAGGATTTAGCGGCGCAGGTCGGCATCTCGGAAACCCAGATGTCGCTTTTGCGCACCGGCAAGGTGAAGGGGATGCGGTTCGACACCCTGTCGAAACTCTGTTTCCTTCTCGGCTGTCAGCCCGGCGACATCATGGAATACCTCCCCGACGAAGCTGATCTGACAGCAAAGGGCGGCGACTGAGCGCGCGTGCCCCATTGCGGTCACGGAGTTAGGGCTTAAATGACTCCCCGAAGAGGAGCCCCGCCATGTTCAAATCGGTTTGTCTCGCTGCGCTGATCCTGAGCGCGCCCGTGGCGTTCGCGCAGGAAACGATCAGCGAAAGCGCCACTGTCAAGGACGGCGAAGAATGGGTCACCGACGTGGTGGTAACCGCGCGTCTGCCCGGCCCGGCCCTGTGGCGGGTGCGTAAGGGCGACAGCGAGGTCTATGTGCTGGGGGCCATGCCCGTAATGACCAAGCGTATTCCGTGGGATTCGAAGCGCGTCGAGCGCGTCATCGGCCTGTCCAATGTGCTGCTCACCGCGCCGGAGGCCAAGGGCGGGCTGATCGGCGGCGCGCGACTGCTGATGGACCGCCGCCTGCCGCTGGGCAAAAAGCTAGATGAGGTCTTGCCGCCAGACCTGTCGAAGCGCTTTTATACGCTGGCCGATACCTATGGTCTGGACCGCGAAAAGTACAAGAAACTGTCGCCGATCTGGGCGGCGGCCACCCTGCGCGAAGACGTCTATGACAAGGCGGGGATTGCCACGCGCGACCCGGAAAAGACGCTGCTGCGGTTTGCCAAGGCGCAGAAGCTGAAGACCAGACCGTCGGGCAGCTTCTCGGTGGCCAAGACTCTGGGGCGAATCGACGATTTCAGCGCCCAGCAACAGGCGCATTGCGTCGCCGCCACGCTGGATGAGATCGACTTTGCGGTCAAGAATGCCCGCGCCGCCACCGAAGCCTGGGCCGTTGGCGACCTCAAGGCCGTGCAGCGTTTGTCACCGGATTCGGCGCTGCTGGCCTGCCTCGAAGGCGCGCCGTCCACCAAGGCCATGCTGGGGCAGTCGGTCGAACAGACGGTCGGCGCGATCAACAATGCCTTAGGAACGCCGGGTAAGTCGCTGATTGTGCTGCCCTTGTCGGCGCTTCTCACCCCCGGCGGGGCCTTACAGCAACTGGAGCAGCAGGGCGCGACCGTAACCACGCCCGCGCTTTGACGTCATATGAATGTCATTGGACCCCGCGCCTGCCGCGCCCTAAACTGACTCTATGAAACTGCTGCCCCTGCTCGCCGCCGCCCTGCTTGTCGCCTCACCGGTTTCTGCTGAGACCCTGCGCCTGATGAGCTACAATATCCGCTACGCCAATCCGCAGGACGTGCCGCCGTGGCCGGAACGCGGCCCGCGCATGGCGGCGCAGATCGCCTTCCTGGCGCCTGACGTGCTGGGCGTGCAGGAAGCCCTGCTGCCGATGGTCGATGACCTGTCGCAAGCCCTTGAAGACTATGACCATTATGGTGTCGGCCGAGATGACGGGGCCAAGTCGGGCGAAAGCACGACCGTTTTCTGGCGCCGCGACCGTTTCGAGAAGGTCTCAGCGACGACTCAATGGTGCGGTCAGACGCCTGATACGCCGTCGAAGGACGCCGATGCCGCCCTGCCGCGCACCTTCACGCGCCTGATTTTGAAAGACAAACGCAGTAGTCAGGTCTTTGACGTCCGCAATGCCCATTTCGACCATATCGGCGTCAAGGCCCGCGAAAACTGTGCAGCGCAGATTCTGAGCCTGCCGACGGTGCCAGGTGCGCACCTGATCGTGCTGGGCGATTTCAACACCGGCATGGACAGCGCGCCCTATAAGCGCTTCACCGCCGACACCAGCCCGCTGAAAGACAGCCGCGTGGCCAGCACCCGCCGCTTTGGCCCGATCGGCACCTTCAACGGCTTCGATATCCGTCAGACGGATGGCGAGGCCATCGACCATATTTTTGTGGATCGCGCCCTGAGCGTCACGCGCTTTGCCACCCTGACCGACAGCTTTTCGGGCAAGGTCATTTCCGACCACTTCCCCATCGTGGCCGATATCGAGCTGAAATAGGGGTATAGGGAACCACAGATGACACAGATTACACAGATAGGCGCTTCGCGCCTGTGAGGTGGCAACCGAAGGGCTTTCGGTCCGAATCCCTTAATCTGTGCCATCTGTGAAATCTGTGGTTTGACCTTCTCACTTCACCTCAAGCCCGGCGAAAAAATTTCACACGAATTCGCGGCGGTGCTTCTTGACTCTCTCCGGTACCAACCCTAACTCAGGGGCGCGTTAGCACTCGGATATGCTGAGTGCTAACATTCATCTGAATAACATCGGAGACATCATATGAGCTTTCGTCCGCTGGGCGACCGCGTTCTCGTGAAGCGCGTTGAAGAAGAAGCCAAGACCAAGGGCGGGATCATCATCCCTGATACGGCCAAGGAAAAGCCGCAAGAAGGCGAAGTCGTCGCTGTCGGGCCGGGCGCCCGCAACGAAAAGGGCGAGCAAGTCGCTCTGGACGTGAAGGTCGGCGACCGCGTTCTGTTTGGCAAGTGGGGCGGCACCGAGGTCAAGCTGAACGGCGAAGACCTGCTGATCCTCAAAGAATCCGACATCCTGGGTGTGGTTGAGCGTTAATCCGCTCTGTCCTCCCTATCCCGATAATACGCAACCAAAGGAACACCCGAAATGGCTGCTAAAGACGTACTGTTTTCCTCGGACGCGCGCGACAAGATCCTGCGCGGCGTCAATGTCCTCGCCAATGCCGTGAAGGTCACGCTTGGCCCCAAGGGCCGCAATGTCATCCTTGAAAAGTCGTTCGGCGCCCCGCGCTCGACCAAGGACGGCGTCTCGGTCGCCAAGGAAATCGAACTGGCCGATAAGTTCGAAAATCTGGGCGCGCAACTGATCCGCGAAGTCGCCTCCAAGACCAATGACAAGGCCGGTGACGGCACCACGACCGCCACGGTTCTGGCTCAGGCCATCGCCGTCGAAGGTCTGAAGTCGGTGTCTTCGGGCCGCAACCCGATGGACCTGAAGCGCGGTATCGACAAGGCTGTGGCCGTCGCCATCGCCGAAATCAAGGCTTCGTCCAAGCCCGTCACCTCGAACTCGGAAATCGCTCAGGTCGGCACCATCTCGGCCAACGGCGACACCGAAGTCGGTCAGATGATCGCTGACGCCATGGCCAAGGTCGGCAACGAAGGCGTCATCACCGTCGAAGAAGCCAAGACCGCCGAAACCGAACTGGACGTCGTCGAAGGCATGCAGTTCGACCGCGGCTACCTGTCGCCCTACTTCGTCACCAACCCGGACAAGATGGAAGCGGTCCTCGAAGACCCGTACATCCTGATCTTCGACAAGAAGATCTCGACCCTGCAACCCATCCTGCCGATCCTCGAAGCCGTGGTTCAGTCGGGCCGTCCGCTGCTCATCATCGCCGAAGACGTCGAAGGCGAGGCTCTGGCCACGCTCGTCGTCAACCGTCTGCGTGGTGGCCTGCGCGTCGCCGCCGTGAAGGCTCCGGGCTTCGGCGACCGCCGCAAGGCCATGCTGGAAGACATCGCCATCCTGACCGCCGGTCAGGTGATCTCCGAAGACATCGGCATCAAGCTTGAGACCGTGACCCTCGACATGCTGGGCCGCGCCAAGAAGGTGACGATCACCAAGGAAACCACCACCGTGGTCGATGGCGTCGGTGAAAAGGCGGAAATCGAAGGCCGCGTGGCTCAGATCAAGCAACAGATCGAAGAAACCACCTCGGACTACGACAAGGAAAAGCTGCAAGAGCGTCTGGCCAAGCTGGCCGGCGGCGTCGCGGTCATCCGCGTCGGCGGCTCGACCGAAGTCGAAGTGAAGGAAAAGAAGGACCGCGTCGATGACGCCCTGAACGCGACCCGCGCGGCCGTGGACGAAGGTATCGTTCCGGGCGGTGGCACGGCTCTGCTGAAGGCGTCGAAGAAGCTGGCCGACCTGACCGGCGACAATGACGACCAGACCGCTGGTATCGCCATCGTGCGCAAGGCCCTGCAGGCTCCGATCCGTCAGATCTCGGAAAACGCGGGCGTCGAAGGCTCGATCGTTGTCGGTAAGGTGCTGGAATCGAACGATGCCAACTTCGGCTTCAACGCTCAGACCGAAAAGTACGTGGACCTGGTCGCCGATGGCGTCATCGACCCGGCCAAGGTTGTGCGTACCGCTCTGCAAGACGCCGCTTCGGTGTCGGGCCTGCTGATCACGACGGAAGCCGCCGTGGTCGAAGCCCCGAAGAAGGAAGCGGCCCCGGCTATGCCCGGCGGCGGCATGGGCGGCATGGGCGGTATGGACTTCTAATTTGGCTCACGTCCCGATCCTGCGGATCGGGACGTGGACAAAGGTCCATAGCGAGAAAATTTTTCTCGAAGCGGTTCTTCGAAAAATTTTCGAGTCTTATGTGGAAAGAG
>NZ_JAIWNX010000260.1 GCF_020217185.1 Asticcacaulis sp. | reverse complement strand
CGGGTCACACGACCCGCTCTTTTCCATTTAGACCTCTCCACAATTATAGCCTAATTCCCCAGGGCCATAAAGTCATAGACATTGGCCGGGCGGGTCACCACGATCGAGATCTTCTCTTCGAAAATCTGGATTTCGCCGCGCGCCACCGGGTGGTTGTTGGCCAGTATCCACACCTCATCGTGCTCACGCGCGTCCAGCGGGATGACTGCGCCGCGGCCCATGCGCAGAAGCTGCTGCATCGGCAGGACGGACCGCCCCAGAAGCACTGAGATTTCCACCGGTACGGAATTGACCTGAGACGACACGCTCGACTTGATCCCTTGAATGCCCATATAGAGCGCAATCCGATAAAGTGGGCACCACTTTTCGGAAAAATTGCGCTACCAACCAAAATCCCTGAGTGTGATGCATTTCTAAACGCATCACACGATAGGGAAGAACCCTCCCCCATCCGCCGCAGAATGGCCGAACATGCTGAACGACAGGTTAAGCCCCGCAGATTCCGATGACACTCAGCCCGATTTTGTGTCGCCGGACTTTTTCCTGAAAGACCCTGAGAACGGTCTGCCGGAATGGCGTGTGTCTGCGGCTCAGGTGGCCTATCCCGACGCCGTGGCCGCGATGGAGGCGCGCGTCGAAGCCATCCTCAAGGGCGAGGCGCGCGAACTGATCTGGCTGATCGAACACCCGCCACTCTATACGGCCGGCGTGTCGGCCAAACGCGAAGACCTGCTGGAGCCCGAGCGGTTCGAGGTTTTCGACAGCGCGCGCGGCGGGCAGTTCACCTATCACGGCCCCGGTCAGCGGGTGATCTATGTGATGCTGGACCTCAACCGGCGCACCAAGGACATCCGCGCCTTTATCAAGGCGCTGGAAGGCTGGATCATCGGCACGCTGTGGCAGTTCAATGTCGAAGGCCATATCCGTGACGGGCGCGTTGGCGTGTGGGTCGAACGGCGCGACCGGGGGATTACCCCTATTCCCGAAGATAAAATCGCGGCCATCGGCATCAAGCTGCGCCGGTGGGTCAGCTTTCACGGCATCAGCCTGAATGTCGAGCCGGACCTCAGCCATTTCAATGGTATAGTGCCGTGCGGCATCTCCGAACACGGGGTGACCAGCCTGATTGATCTGGGCCTGCCGGTGACCATGGATGAGGTGGACTACGCCCTGCGTCAGCAATTTATCGAACGCTTCGGGCCGGTGGATCTGGCCAAATAAGCGTCAAACCGCCTCGATGGGCTCGGCAAATCGCGTGGAACGCCCGTACCTGTTCGCGCCCCTCTCGGGTTTTTAGCTTTGCTCGATGGGCGCCGCAAATCGCGTGGAACGCCCGTACCTGTTCGCGCCCCTCTCGCCGGGCATCGCGCCTAAGTCAATGGCCGCCCACAGCAGCACCAATGCGCCAACAAAGTCGAGGAAATTATCCGGGCGCGGCCACACCATCATAAAGGCGATCAGGATCACCGCCGCCCACCAGCCGGAGCGCCCCCGGTCGTGCAAACGCTTCGACAACACGCACGCGGCACAAAACAGCAGTGCTGGATAGACCACCCACCCGGTCAGCACGCGCGGCGCGCCGGTAATGGCCGAGTCATAGATCATGAACAGCCCGACCAGCACCGCCAGGGCGATCAGGAACGGCGTTTGCCGCACCCGTCCGGTGGACGAAAAGAACAGCTCGCTCCAGTCGATTTTCTGGTTCATGATCCATACCGCAACAAAAGAGGCGGGAACTCAAAGTCCCCGCCTTTTCGCTTAACACCGTCAACCGCATGAGAAAAGACGCTTATCTGAGGCAGCGCTGCTTTTCTACCGCCGCTATTGCATCAGGCGCACCACGCTCAGCTTGCCACCGATGATGTTAAATGCCTGAATCAGCTCGTTGGCACTCTGGGCATCGAAATAGTGCTGGGCATCCGTGGCGCACGATTTCAGCGCGCTCAAAGCGGTGGGGTCCGTCACCCCCAGACCAATAACGAAGATTTCGATATTCTTGCCCTTGGCGTATTTACAAACATTATCCTGAACCGTGTAAGTCGGGGCAACCAGCTTCGCATCCGTCACCGCCCCCTTCAGAGCGGATATGGCCACCCCTTTTGAGTCGGTATAGATGGTGTTGTCACCGTCGGTCATCAGCACAATGACCTTCTTCGGCTCTTTGTTCTTGACGTCGTAGGCCAGACCTTCTTTGAACGGCGCCGGCGGAGACAAGGTATTCACGCCCCATATCAGTCCACCGGGGATATAGGTAAGGGGTTGATAGCCGCCAATGCTGTGAACAAGACCATCTATCGATGCCGTTACGGTCGTTTTGTTATTACTAAGGGGCTGTATCGCCGTCGGACACTGCTGTGAGGTTTCAAGGGCACCGGTATAGGCGGTGAGCGGGTCGGGCATCAGGGCCATTTTAGTTTTGGTATCGACCTGATGGCGCACACAGCCGTACCATTTGTAATTCGTTGGGCCGCTACAGGTCTCATAAGGCGCAACTGTCACGGTTGTACACACCTGATCCTTCCGGCAGGTAGCCGGCTTTATGACACCGTCTACATTGGTGGTACACGGGTACGTGGTTCCCGGCGTGCAGGTTGTCTTGGTCGTATTGGTCTTACAGGTCTTGGGCACCGTATAGTCGGCGCCGACCGAAACCCAGGTCTGACCGCGATTGGCCACACCGACATTGACATAGTTGGCATAGGGAACGACGGCGACCTTGACATAGTCCTTGTTGGCATCGGTCATGACGGTGTTGACGAGGTTCTTGGCCGCCGTCTTCAGCACGTCCAGACGCGTTTTCGTGCCATCGAGCTTATTGCTCATAGAGAAGGTATTATCGAGCACCAGCGACAATTCCAGCGTGCCATTGGCCGCCTGAATAGTCTTGCTGAGCACCTCATAAGGCATCTCCTTGATGTTCACGACGCCCAGAAGAAAGGTTTTATAGCTCCCCTTGGCCGTCACATAGTAGGTGCGCGTCGCCGTATCATATTGGAACTGGTCTATGGCTACCTTGTCCGGATTGTCGCCCAATTCATTATTGAGGCGTAAGGTCGCTGCCGTCCTGGCCTGCTCAACCGTAGACGGACGCAGGATCGCCACGGCCAGGGTCGCTGCATCCAGCGCATCCTGCGCCTTGGCCCGACGCGAAAGGACGGTCGAAAAATCCAGTGCGCCGGCCATGGCCGCCGTCAGCAAAAAGAAAAACATACCGAACATAACGGCCGTGTTGCCACGGCGATCGCGGAAGAAGTCAGGCTGGCGCATGGTGTATCCGTGTATCTGTATCGGCTTTCTCCCTGCAATTTACGCGCCAAAGCTTAAGATTCGCTCTATTGCAAAAACCCTGTAATGCCGCGCACGGAAACACCTGGAAATGCCTGAAAAAACTCTGGAAATATCACCTTACTTCGTCAGGCGCGTGCTCTGGATCGAATAGAAAACCTTGGCCAGAGTCGAGGTCAACTGGCTTGAAGCCGTGACATCGTAGAAGTATTCCGGACGGCTGGCGCAGGATTTGAGCATGTCGGAATTACCCTCCATGACGCGGATCGTATAGACGGTGATCCCCAGATCCTTGGCCGCCTGACAGGCCAGCAGCGTGCGGGCATTGATCGTGGAGGCCGAGGTGCTCCACCGGTTCTGCGTGTTTTCACCGTCGGTAATGACGATCATATACTTGTAGTTGGTCTTGTCGCTGTAGGGCTTGGCCGTATTGAACGGCAGTTCCGGCGACAGAAGCTCCATACCCCACTGCACACCGATGGTGATATTGGTATTACCGGCCGGCGTCAGCTTCTGGGCATGGGCTCGCACAGCGGCGATATCCGTAGTCAGGCCCATCACCGGCAAGAGGTTATTGGTGGCACATTTGGCTGCCGGATAGAGGGTGTCGGCATTGGACGCGATAGGAGATTGTCCCGACACATCATAGGGTTGTTTACGGTCGATGACGCAACCGTTCCAGCTGTCGGTGCCGACCCCCAGAAGGTTCGAATTGGCCGTAATGGTATCATTGTCCTTGATGGTGGTCGTCGATCCTGAGCCATAGCCACCGGCGCTGGTCGGCGTCGCGGTGATCGTGCCGTTATATTGCGCGTAGTTGTTATTGGGGCGGCCGTAATAGTCCGCCCAGGGCCATGCCGTCGAATTGCTGGCGTTGTTCGTGCGCGCCCAGGTCGTCGCCGCATAATAGTCCGTTCGCGACACAACCGTGTAGTTACAATTGTTGTAGTAATAGTATCCCGCCCAGCAAGACCCGTTGTTTTGCGAATAGTAGGAAGTCACAAACACCCGGTAAGTGCCACCGTTCGTCGTATAGGCATAGATGCGGGCATTGGCTTTGCAGGCGGCGACATCCGCCGCGCCGCTGCACATCAGGTCGCGCGTCGTCCCCACGGAGGTACAGCGATCCGCCGTCATGCTGCTGCCCGTGCAGCTATAGGTATAGGGCGTCTCGCCGAACTCCCCGGCGATGCCGGCGGCCGGAACGCCCTGAATATTCACCTGCGTATCGAACGGCACAATACCGACTCTGGCGTCCCACACATTCTGACCATTGACCAGCAGAGAGGCCAGAACGCTGTCCACCGCGGCCTTGAGGTTGGTCATGCGCGAATCCCGCGACATGGACCCCGTCGAGTCGAGCACCAGAGCGATTTCGGATTTACGCATTTCGGCTTCGGCGGTCGAGGTCGCGCCGATGCTGAGCGTTTTGATGCCCATCATACTCAGAAAGGTCGTGTTGATCTGGGCCCTGGCCGTATAAACCGCCGTCTTGTGCGAACCACTCGTTTCGAACGTCAGACCTTTTGATGTCGGTGTAATGCCGCTGTCTGTCAGGTTGAGATTGAACACGGTGTCTGCGGCGGCCTTGGCGGCGGTTTCGTCTTTAGCCATCAAGGCCCCACGCAGGGCCGCTGCATCGGCTGCGTCCTGAAGCCGGTTGCTCTGCTCGTTGGCCAGACTGAACTCGACCCCACCCCCGGCGGCCGCCACCACAGTGGCCGCAAGCAGACCAAAAACAATCAGGGTGTTGCCGCGAGTATTACCCCAGAAACCCGCCTTCAGCGCATGGCCGCAGTTTTGGCGCAGACGACCGCCCGATTGCTTCAACATGTCATTTCTGCCCCAAAGGATGCACAGTTGCAGCAAATTTTATAAGAAATACATTAATGACGGAGAAAGAAGCATCCCTAACGCGCCGTTAAGCCCAATACGTGTTTACCGTAAACGGCGGGAAGCCTTACGGACTTTTTCCCTGCGCCAGCCCAAGACCTTCACAGAGCGCCTGAATATCCGGGCTCAACTGTGCCTCCCAGCGGCGGCGACCGCCATCGGGATGCGGAAACTCGATGGCGCGGGCGTGCAGCATCAGGCGCGGCACGCGCAGACCGTCCAGACTAAGCGCGCCGCCGTAGCGGACGTCTCCCGCAATGGGACAGCCCAGATGCGCCATGTGGACGCGGATCTGATGCATCCGGCCCGTAAACGGCTCACACTGTACCAGCGCCGAGGTATCGGTGCGGCTGAGCACGCGATAGGTGGTGCGGGCGGTCAGGGCGTCCGGATGATTGGCGGCGCAAACGCGGCTATAGGCCTCCCGCCCGATCTCTTCGCGGCGCAGGGGCACGTCGATGACGCCTTCGTCCGCAAGATTTTGCGGACTGGCGACGATGCAGACATAGGTTTTATGCACATCACGCGCGGCAATCGCATTGCCGACAAAGGCCGCCGAGGTGCGCGTCTTGGCCGCCAGAATAATGCCCGACGTGTCGCGGTCCAGCCGGTGCAGCAGGCGCGGCTTGTTGCCATTCGAGCGCGCAAAGGCCCACAGCATGTCATCGAGATTATGGAAATTGCCACGCCCGCCCTGTGACGACAGGTTCGACGGCTTGTTAAAGCCCATAATCACCCCGTCTTCGTGGATCAGCATGGATTTCACCCACACGATCTCTTCGTCAGACAGTTTCAGCGGCCGGTCGATGGCCTTGGGGTTTTGGGGCGTCTGGACGGGGCGCGCCCAGCCCTTTGCTTCGCGCTCGGCAATGGCGGCTTTGTGCTGCGGCGACTGACGCGAGGCCTTTTTACGGTTGAGCTTGTCCTGCTTTTTCGGAGTCATGCGCGGCTCTTACAATATCGCCCAGCGCTTGCCCATAGGCCTTTCAATCCTCACGATGTTTGCCCGCACCGCGGCGACCCCGAAAGCCGGAGCCGCTCAGCGAGCCAAACAGGGCTGCCAAAACGATCAGCGCCCCCAGCGCGAAGGCGGCCCAGACGGCCAGTCCTTGTCCGCTGATGCCGATATTGAGGGCGCGCAACACCTTTCCGGCCTCGTAGGGCGCATAGAGGGCCAGTACCACCACAGCCGCAAAGACGGCAGCGACGATCCCCGCCCCTATCTTCAAAATCCGCACGACCTGGCTCATCCGTCACCTCAGTTTGGAGAGACGAACCTATAGCCTTTCGTTAGCGATGACCAGCCATACGCACGGGCCCCACCGGACGGCGCAGGGATTGACGCAGCGGCTGCGCTGACGGTTGCGCCAGCAGATAAAACAGCACAAAAACGCCCGCCCCCAGGGCCAGCAACTGCCACCAGCCGGAGCGATTGAGATCATGCAGACGGCGCGTAGTGACCGCTATATAGGGGACTAGCAGCAGTATCGGCGCGATGTAGAGCCAGCTCAGCCCAAAGGCCCCGTCTATCAGGGCGGCGGCACAATAGACGCCGACAAACAGCAACAGGAAGCCGCCATATTCGCCGCGCGACGCCCGGCCTTTGAAGTCAAAAGCGCGCCCAAAGCCGCTGCGCACCGCCGCCTCAAAGCCTGCCGTGCGGTGCGGCGCACCAAAGCGGTTCGGTCCGGTGGGGTAAATAATAAACGGCAGAAAGGCCGGCGCGATCCACAGCAGCAGAACGGCGAGTTGTTGCAGGGTTTCCGGTGACATAGCGCGTCTCCTTCATCAACGTGAAGGTCAGTCTGGACGTGAAATGGGCCGGAAATGGGGAGCGATTATCACAGAGCTGAGAGGCGAGTGTGACTTGAAGGCTTAAAACACAGACTCCGGTTCCGCCTGTCGCTTTTGACCCGGTAAGGTCCATAAGACGATCAGCGGCAGAGCCCCCAGTACTGTCGGCAAGAGCAACCACCATAACCCGCTGCGGCCTATGTCATGAAGACGGCGCACGCCCACGGAAAGCATCGGCACGGCGATCAAAGCATAAACGATATCGCCCATGATGGGATTGTAATCCTTGGCCAGAAAGCCGACAGGAAACAACACCGTGAGATAAATCAGAACAAACCACCAGAATTGTGAGCGGGTGGCGCGACCTGTAAAATTCAGCCCGCGAACCAGTGCGGTCACGACACCGCTGCCGAGGCTTAACCGTCCATGCGGCGGGGCTCCAAAACGAAGGGCATCCGCAGGTTTTTTGAGATTAAACCACACAACCGCCAGCACGGACGGCAACACAAAAACAGCCGCAAGATAAAGGTAAAATTGCCCCCCCCAAAATCGTACATCATTCCCCCCTGCTGCCACGCGTTTCAGTAATCAACCCGCTACTAAAAAACCTCAACTCGTTGGTCTTGGCTCGGCATTTGGCAGAAAAAACTCAACAATACCAACCATCCACAGACGAACATTAACAACAGCCATAAGGCGCTGCGGTTGGTGTCGTGCAACCGGCGCACCGCCACCGAAAGGCTCGGCACAGCGAGAACCGGAAGTGCCAGCAAGGGAAGACCTGACCACCAGGTAGGCGCATCGCGGTTGAGAATAAGCAGAAAAACTGTCAGTCCCAGAATGCCAAAACAAACGCATCCTATAAATACAGCAAATACCCAGAATGCGATACGGTTTGAACGTCCCCCAAAATCATTCCAACGACTGAAACCCTGAGCGATCGCTTGGAACAGATCAAGTGTCTCCACAGTCCCCCCAAAGCGATTGGGCAACACACTTTTCTTCAGGATAACCGGCAGGCAAATCAAGGCTACTATAATATTCGCGATGACAAAGACTGTTGCCACCCCAATCACAAACCATAAAAACATCTTTATCCCCCCCTTTGCCGCTGTTTCTTTTCCCGCAATTGTGCCCAGTATTCAAGCCTTTGTCGCGTCTTGCCCTCGTGCCCCTCGCCCTTCGGGTCGTAGAAGCGCGGGCGTGCCATGCCGTCCGGAAAATAGTTCTGCCCCGAAAACCCGTCGGGGTCATCCGGGTCGTAGATATAGCCTTCGCCATAGCCCAGTTGCTTCATCAATTTGGTAGGCGCATTGCGGATGACTTCGGGCGGGTCGAGCGTCGCGGTGTCCTTCGCCGCCTTCATCGCCGCCTTGAAGGCCGTATAGACAGCGTTCGATTTGGGGGCCGAGGCCATGTGGACAAGCGCCTGAGCAATGGCCAGTTCGCCTTCCGGAGAGCCCAGCACCTCATAGGTTTCGCGCGCCGCATTGGTCATGATCAGCGACATGGGATCGGCATTGCCGATGTCTTCGGAGGCCATGCGCTGCATCCGCCGCACGATGTACAGCGGGTCTTCGCCGCCCTGTAGCATCCGCGCAAACCAGTAGAGTGCCGCATCGGGGTCGGAACCGCGCACCGACTTATGCAGGGCCGAGATCAGGTTGTAGTGGCCTTCGCGGTCCTTATCGTAATTGGGACGGCGCTTTTGCAGGTTTTGCAGCAGGGCCTCGCTATTCAGCGGCGCCTCAAACCCCATCGAGGCCAGAGACTCGATCAGGGTCAGCAGATAGCGCCCGTCGCCGTCGGCCAGCCCTTTCAACGTCTCCTTCGCCTCGTCCATCAGCGGCAAGGCGTGCCCCAGATGCGTTTCGGCGCGGGTGATGAGCTTGTCCATCGCCTCATCATCGAGGCGCTTCAGCACAAACACCTGACAGCGCGACAAAAGCGCGCCGTTCAGCTCAAACGACGGGTTTTCCGTCGTCGCCCCGATCAGGGTGACCACGCCGGCTTCGACATAGGGCAGGAAGCTGTCCTGCTGGGCGCGGTTAAAGCGATGGATTTCATCGACAAACAGGACGCTGCGCACCCCCTGATTGCGGCGGGCCTGCGCGTATTCAAAGGCCTTTTTCAGATCAGCGACGCCGGAAAAAACCGCCGAAATCTGCTGAAACTCATAGCCGACGCTGGCGGCCAGCAACCGCGCAATGGTCGTCTTGCCGACGCCCGGCGGCCCCCACAGGATCAGCGACGGCAAAAACCCGCGATCGACGGCGCGCGCAATGGCCCCGCCTTCGCCCAGCAGATGGTCCTGTCCCACGATCTCGGACAAGGCCTGCGGCCGCAAACGCTCAGCCAGCGGCTTGAACCCTTCGGGAGTTGCGGTCAGGGTCGGAGCGGACGGCGTCAGGCCAGCCGCCTGAAACAGGTCATGGGGCGCAGAAGACATGGAACATGTATAGAACATGTTGCCCGGACAGGAAAAGCCGTGAAATCGGCGTTTAGCGGGTTTTTTTCCGGAGGGCTGGGACACCTCTCTCCTCCCTGTCGCGTCAGCGATGGGGAGGAGATATCAGCCGGACTTTTTATACGGCGTGCCGTCGGGCCATTTGCCGATGCGAGCGGCGCGTTGTTCGCGCATTTGAGCCTGTTTGTCGGCCCAGCCCTTTGACCACTCACCATGCGGAGAGGCCACGGGGATTGCCTCTGGTTTCGCTTCTTCTGTACGTTCAGGGGCCAACGCCCCTCCGTTCACGGGGCTGTCTGTCTCCTCCCCTGTGAGCCCGTCAGGGCGCGACGGGGACGGTGGCTCGGCGCGAGGACGACGAGACGCAGCGGGCGTTTCGGTCGGAGTTGCCTCCTTGACCGGCTTCGGTTTCGCCTTCAGCAGCGGCGTGTATATCCCCCGCAACATCCGCTCGACGGCCATAATGGCGCGGGCGGTGCGGCCAATCTCGATAGCCGTGGTGGGGCGCGGCGCGGTTTCGAGCGCGGTCAGAATCTGATCCGCAAGGCGCATCAGGCGGTC